>JBJEVL010000248.1:0-1782 GCA_051884335.1 Akkermansia sp.
CCGAGCTGGAGCTCCCCCCGCTCTACAACTGGGCCGGCATCCCCGAGCTCATCATCAAAGCCGTCAACGGTGACAACGGCAAACCGCTCTCCTGGGACGCCTGGCTCAAAAGCCTCACCGACATCATCGAAAGCCTGCAACTCTACGGCGAGGCGGGCGACTGCGGGCTCTCCGAGTTCACCACCTCGTGGGCGCAGACCGGCAACCGCAAAACCGGCATCGGCGACAAGCAGGGCGGCGGCAGCGCCACCGGCATCGGCGGCGACCTCACCGTTGCCTACTACGAGAACAACTCCGTCGCACAAATTGCCGATGGTGCCACCATCAGCCAAAGCGGCAGCGACAAGGGCGTGAAGGTCAGCGCCGAGCTCTACGGCTACCAGCTCACTTTCGGCGGCTACGAGCCCATGACCCTCACCCTGGGCGGGGCAGACATCTTCGCCTCGCAGAAGGATGCCGACAACGGCATGGGCTTCTCCATCATCTGCGAAAATCTCAACAACAGCTGCATCGCCCGCATCGGCAAGCTGAGCGCCGATGCCGGCGGCACCACCCTGAGCGCCGACGCCCTCAACATCAACGCCGACAGCACCGTCCTCTCCCTCGCGGCGAACGCCGCCGGAGCCGTGAGCAACGGCAAAAACACCATCCAAGGAGCTGTCTCCTACAAGGGCGCCGATGTGTTGACGCTGGCACAGCTCGAAGCCGGCAACAAGGTCACACTCCGGGGCGGGAGCGAGGCTGAATCCGCCGTCCGCAGCACCGACAACACCCTGCTGCTCAACGTGAGCGGCGAGCTGGCCACCGGCACCAACGCCGCAGTGGGCATCGGGCTGGCCATCAGCGACATCGACAGCTTCACCGGCGCCTTCATCGGCGGCTTTGACCGCAGCGAGCTCAGTGGCGGCATCGGCGAGAACTGGAAAGCCCTCGGCTTCAGCGCGGACAACAGCCACGCGGAGAGCGAGCTCACCATGGACGGAGGCAAGAGTCTGAGCGTGGAGGCCGAGACGGACGGGCTGCTGATTTCCATCGGTGTGGCGGCCTCCGGGCTCACCTCCCCGGCGGCGGACGGGCTGGCCAACGGCGCCCTCGCGCAGGGCGGTGCTGCGGGCAACAACGCCACAGACTCCGCCCTCGCCGCCGCCGCGAGCAACATCTCCATCACCAACGCCGACTTCTGCACCCGCGCCGACATCAGCGACACCACCCTCCGCCTGAACAAGGCGGCGCTCACCCTGCACGCCGAAAGCAGCCCGCTCTTCGTCACCGTGGGCGGCAACCTGGCCTTCAGCAGCTCGGGAGCCAAGTCCGCCGCCACCATCGGCGCCTCCGTAGGGGTCAACCTGCTGCAGGCCGATGCCTACGCCACCCTCAACAACAGCGCGGTGAGCAGCACGGGCGACCTGAGTCTGCGCGCCGAGGACGACAGTGAAATTGTCTGCGTGGCCGTGGCGGGAGCCGTGGGCGGCAGCACCTTTGTCGGCTCGGCCGGGGTCGCGTGGAACAGCATCGGCGGCGACACCATTGCCCGGGTCAACAACCGGGGCGACCGCGCCCTGACGGGGAGCGACATCAGCGTCGTGGCCGAATCCTCGCCGCTCATCTTCGCCACCACCCTGGGGGTCTCCATCAGCGCCACCGGGCTGGGCGACATCATCAGCTACGCCAAAGATTTTACCTACATGCCCTTCGGCGGAGAGAAGGACAAGCGCGAGCTTGCCCCGCAGGCCGATGCCGCCGAGGCGGCTCGTCGTCCCCGTGAAGTACTTGTCGACCAGC
>JBJEVL010000249.1:0-1780 GCA_051884335.1 Akkermansia sp.
CCCCGCGCAACGGGGGGAGGGCTCCGGGTGTTACTCCTCGGCTGCTGCGGCGCCGCCGTTGGGGGAGTTCTCCGTGCGGTCGCGCCCCAGCAGGGAGCGCGTGCTGCGGATGGATTGGCGGTAGTAATCGCGGGAGTCGATGATGGTCGGCTGCGGGGTCTTGTGGCGGCGCTCCTCGATGTAGGCGGCGGGGGTGTCGCGCTGCTCCGCCGCGGCGTGCGTTGCGTAGACGGTCGCGAAATCCTGTGTCTCGTCCGTCGCGGCGCCCCGGCGCGCGGCGCTGTCGGCACCATAGCGCTGCGAGGAGGAGATGCCGTGGCTCTCGTTCATGAAATCGGGGCGCAGCTCGCGGCTGTAGGCCTCGCGGCTTTCCTTGTCGCGCCGCTGTCCCTCGCTCACAAAGCGCTTGTCTCGCCCCGTGAAGGATTCATCGCGTAGCGAGAGCTGTTTTCCGTCCTTGAAGCTTCCCGTCGCGAACACTTTGTCCTCGCGCTGCGCCTCGTCCAGCGCTTTTTGGAAGCGCGACACACGGCGCGAGGTCGCCGTGGGCACCCCGTTTTTCTTCTCCTCCGAGAAGGCCGCGTTGAACTCGCCTTCCAGGCGCGCGTTGAGATCGCTCTCCGTGGCGCCGTCGTGCTCCTCCACCACCTTGCCGTTGGCGTCGTACACCGTGCGCACCGAGTGGCAGGCACTCAGGGCGCAGAGGGCGGCAAGGGCGGGCAGCAGGCGGCGCATGGGGGCTCAGGCTTGCTTGTTGACCATCTCGGGGGTGATGCGGTACACCGCTCCGCAGCGCGGGCAGGAGATTTCCAAAAAGCCCTGCTCGCTCAAGCGGTCGGCAAAATCCTTGTGCATGGCGCGGATGATCGGCAGCACTTTTTCTACGGTGCAGCCGCAGCTGAAACGAAAACGCCGCGTTTCCAGCAGTTTGGTTTGCTCCGTCGTGGCGATGTTCGCCACATCTTCCGCTGTCAGCTCATCCAGCCAATCGTAATCCGCGCCCGGCTCGGCTGTCACCAGCGCATAGGTATCGCTCCCCGGCAGCAGGAAGGCGCGCGCCGGGCGCTGCTCGCTCTGCCGGTAGTAGCTTTCGATCCACGCGGCGACATCTCCCCCGCCGGGCAGGGTGACGACGCTGGTCTGCAATTCGCGCGAGCGCCCCACGTTTTGCGCGTAGAGCAGGTTGTGCTCCGTCTCGCGCACGCCTTCCGTGTAGGCGTGCCCGACCACGGCTTCATCGGTCGAGGAGCCGGACACAAAGTAGTTCGCCGCCGAGGGGGTGTGCACGTTGAGTGTCCATGCGTGATTTTCGCGCCAGGGGCGCGACACCAGGTGCAGGGTGAACCAGGCCAGCAAATCCTTCAGCACGCTGTCCTCTGTCGGCTCGTGGCGCAGCCCGTGCTGCATGAGGTGCAGATAGTAATCGACAAACAGCGGTGAAAAATCCGCCCGAAGCAGCAGGCAGTTGCGCCCCCGCACAAAAATCGCCTGCACGGTGGTCACTTCCCCGCCGGGCTGACCGTTATGCTCTGTTGTATCCGCGTCCACGCCCCCCATCCTAGCGCAAAATCCCCCGCGCTGCAAGAGCGAAACGCTGCCCCGGTGTGCAACAATTTTCAAAAAAAGGCTTGTCTTTCGCGGTTGCTTCTGCTACACTGCGCCGCGCGCCTCTTCGGGGCGCTTCCGCAGATACAAGGGCAGGTGTCTGAGTGGTCGAAAGAGCACGATTGGAAATCGTGTGTACGTCAAAAGCGTACCGAGGGTTCGAATCCCTCCCTGT
>JBJEVL010000250.1:0-1778 GCA_051884335.1 Akkermansia sp.
CAGCCTTGCGCCGGGCACACCGAGTCGGGGACAACGGGAGCACGGCAACACTCCGCTCGGAGTAGGGAGGAATGAGCTAGCCGGCTTTTCTGCGCCGGGGGACCGAGTCAGGGACAACGAGAGCACGGCGATGCCGTGCTCGGAGTAGGAAGGAATGCGTCAGCCGGCTCCCCGGCGCGCGGGATGTCGCGGGCGTTCGCCTGTTTTCAGCCCTGCGCCTCGGCGGGAGCGACGAGAGCCGCCCACTCGGCCGGCACGCGCTGCGGGCGACCCTGGGGCATCTGCACGAGGGCGAGCCGCTGGTGCACGGAGACAAGCAGCCGGTCATCGGCGGCGCGGCGCACCTCCACCCGAACCCAGAGCGAGGAGCCCTGCGCACGCTCCAAAATACCCTGCACGCGGCAGATATCGGAGAGGACGGCGGGCGCGTGGTAGTCGACCTCGGTGCGGACGAGCACGGCGTGCAAGCCGCGCTTGGCCATTTCCGTGTAGTCAATGCCGAGGTGCGCGCACATCTTGGAGCGGCATTCCTCGACCCAGCGCAGGTAGGCGAGGTTGTGGACGACACCGCCGCAGTCGGTGTCGTAGTACATCACCTGATAATCGAGAGAGTATTGGGGAATCATGGCTTGGGCAAATCAACGGCGCCCCTGCCCCGCGAGGGAACAGGGGCGCTGCGACCGGAGGCATCCGGAAAAGGGTGAAAGCGCTTACTTGCGGATGAACTCCTCGATGGCGGAGGTCACCTCCTTGAGGTCGTCGATGGTCAGCTCGCCCATGTGCGCGATGCGGAAGGTCTTGTCCTTCAGATCGCCGTAGCCGTTGCCCGCCGTCATGTTGCGCGTGGCGAGGAAGGCGTTGAGCGCCTTGAAGTCCAGCAGCTCGCCCGTCGCCTTGATGTGGCTGTCGATGACGGTGAGCGTCTTGGAGAGGTAGTTGCGGTTGGGGTAGACGCGGAAGTGCTCGTCCGCCCAGGCGCGCGTCCACTTGGCCATCTCCTCGTGGCGGGCAAAGCGGGCTTCGATGCCCTCCTCGTTCACGATGTGCTTGAGCTGCTTGTCCATCGCAAACATGATGGTCAGGCAGGGGGTGGAGGTGTACTGGTAGTTCTTCTTGTCGATGAAGTCCCAGATGGTGCGCAGGTCGAAGTAGAGACCGCGGTTCTCCACCTGAGCCGTGCGCTCGTAGGCCTTCTGGCTCATGGCGGCAATGGCCATGCCGGGGGGCAGCGCCAGCGCCTTCTGCGTGGAGGTGATGAGCACGTCGATGCCCAGCTTGTCCGTCTCGATCTTGGAGCCGGCGGCGGAGGAAACGGCATCCACGCACCAGATGACATCGGGGTACTTCTTCATGACCTCGGCAATCTCCTCCACGGGATTTTGCACGCCCGAGCTCGTCTCGTTGTGCGTGACGGTGATGAGGTCGTACTTGCCGGTGGCGAGGGCGGCATCCACCATCTCGGGGGTGGTGGGCTGGCCCATCTCGCTGGAGAACTTATCGGCGGGGATGCCGTTGGTCTTGGCCATCTTGAACCACTTGTCGCCGAAGGCACCGATGGAGAACACCGCGGCGCGCTTGGCCGTGCAGGAGCGGATGGCTCCCTCCATGAAGCCCGACCCCGAGGAGGTGGAAAGCAGGATGCGGTTGTTGGTGAAGAGGATCTTCTGCAGATTGTCCGAGATGCTCTTCTGCAACTCCGATGCCGCCTTGGAGCGGTGGGAAATCATCGGGTGGCTGAGCTCGGCAAGAACGTCCTCCGACACAATGGTCGGACCGGG
>JBJEVL010000251.1:0-7098 GCA_051884335.1 Akkermansia sp.
AGCAGGGTGAGCGGTTGGATGACGAGGTCGTTGAGCACCGTGACCATGCCCTGCTGCAGCTGCCCGGTGTAGCCCAGCACGATGTTGATGAGCTCGCCGCGGGTGCGGCGGTCGTGGTGGGAGAAGGAGAGCCATTGCAGGCGGGCGAAGGTGTCGCAGCGCAGGTCGCGCAGACCGCGCATGGCGGCTTTGTTGAGCAGGTAGCCGTTGAAGTAGGTGCTCAGCCCGCGCAGCATCATGAGCAGGGGGATGAACAGGGCGGCCAGCCACAGGGTGACGAGCGGGAGCTGCTCCGCGCTGAAGCGGGCGCTCAGCCATGCGGTGACGGCGGGCGGCGCTTCGGCGGTGTCAAAGACCACGGGAAACACATACTGAATCATGGTCGGCAGACCGAAGCCCGCGGCGGCGGCGGCAACAATCCCGCCGAGCACGCCGCCGAGCAGCAGACCCCGGTAGGGAAGCAGGTAGCGCTTCGCCATCGGGCTGAGGACGGCGTATGCCGATGCCTGTCGTTCCGTTGCTATCATTTAGGCGACAGTGTAGCAGAATTCCCCGTGAGCTGCAATGAATTTCCGTAGGCCGCCTGCGGAAATTCGGCACGCCGCCGCTGCGTCAGGGACGGGTGAGACGGCGCAGGCTTTCTCCCAGCTCGGGCGATTCGGCGCTGATCATGTCGAGCATGGGCTCGACCCAGGGGCTCATGCTCTGCGAGATAACCTGCACGCAGACAAGGAGCAGCAGCACCCCCGACAGGAGCCGCGCCGCCGAGACGGGGCGGAGCAGCATGGGCAGCAGCCCCAGCCGCGCATCCCACAGGGCCACGCCGCGCTCGCGGATCTGCCACCAGGTCATCGCGCCCATGATGAGGGGCAGAAAGGACAGCATCATCCCCAGCCCGCAGGCAAAGACCAGCAGCGCGCGCAGCACGGCCTGCCCCCAGCTCGGGGGGCGGATGCCCGCAGGGGCGATGGCGCCGATGCGGATGCCGAACAGCGCTTTGCCCGGGGTGGTGCCGCACAGCCGGAGCAGCAGCGCCTCGCACAGCAGGTAGGGCAGCCAAAAGACGGGGGAGCCGGGCAGCAGCACGGGCGAGAAGGGAACGCGGAGCAGGTAGCAGCCCAGCAGGAAGATGGCGGCGTAGAGCGCCATGTCGACGAGCCTTGCCAGCGCGCGCTGCGCCGCCCCGGGCACCATGACCCGCAGCGCCTGCGGCGCTTCCTCGGCGGGCGGCGCGGCGGCCGTCTCCGGCTCGGAGGGGGTGTCCCCCGCTTCGGGCTGTTCCTCCTCCTCGGGCTCGCGCTCGCGGAGAAAATCGCACAGCGCGGGCAGCTCGCGCAGGGGTTTCCAGCCCGTGCACCCCGCGTGCCAGCCGAGGGTGTCGGGCGTCAGCTCGCCGCTCTGCACCTGCGAGAGGATGTCGGGCACGGTGGCGGGGCCGCGGCGCTGCCTGTTCTGAATCCAGTAGATGTCCATGTCAGTTCGAGCGCAGCGCCTGCGCGGGGTCTTGGCGGGCGATGAAGAAGGCGGGAACCACCGCCGCCACCGTCACCATGATGAAAGCCTGCACGGCTTGGTGCGCAAAGGTGATGGGGGAGTAGACGGCGGGCATGGTGAGCCCGTGCGCCTGCATGGGGAAGGGATCCATGCCGATGCTGGCCAGTGCGCCTTGAATCTCCAGGCGGTAGTGCAGCACCAGCAGCGCCAGCAGGATGCCCGCCACGGCGCCCAGCGCGCCGATGAGCACCCCCTGCCACGCGAAGATGCCCACGATTTTGCCGGGGGTGGCGCCCAGCGCCTGCAGAACGGCAATCTCGCGGCGGCGCTGCATGCTGACGGTGAACATGACGGCCATGATGCAGAAGCTGGCGATGAGCGAGATGATGGAGAGCACGAAGCTCATCATCACGCGCTCGTTGGCGATGAGCTTGTACCACTGCTCGAAGCTGCGCGTCCACGGCGCGATGATCCAGTGCAGGGGCATCGGCTCCGCCTCCCCGGCGGCGGGGGTGCTGACGGCGGGCAGCATCGCCTGCACCGCGGCGCCGACATCCGCCGAGTCGTGGGCATCGGCCACGCGCAGGCAGAGCCCCTGCACCTGGTTCTGCCCCTCGGCGGAGTAGCCCATGATGTCCTGCGCGATTTGCAGCGGCAGGTAGACCTGCGGCCCCGGCATGTTCTCGGGCGGCTGGTAGATGCCGATCACGCGCAGGTCGACGGGCATGACCATCTCGTTGATGCTCTTGACGGCCTTGCCGTCCTCGCGGTCGCGGTCGAGCGCCGCCAGCTCGCGCACGGTCTGCTGCCAGCGCGCCTGCTCCTCCGGGGTGAAGGGGATGGCGCCCGCATGCGCCTGCAGGGCGGCGAAGAGCTCGCGCAGCGCTTCCTGCTCGCTCGCGCGGAGCTTGGCGGCTTCAAATTGTCCGATGCGCAGGGCGAGCTGCTGCATCCTGCCCGCGTCGGGGCAGAGCCCGCCCTCGGCGGGGGCGGCTCCCTCGAAAAGGTTTTCGGCGGCCTGCATGAAGGCGGTGTCGGCCTGGGTTTGCAGGGGCTGCTGAATCATGGCGTAGATGGAGGCGACCTCATCCAAACTGCCCACGGGGGTCAGGTGCAGCATGTCGCCCAATTGCAGCCCCAGCGCCTGCGCGGTGGCGGCGCTGATAACGCATTCCTGGTCCAGCCCCTCGCCGAAGTCAAAGCTGCCTTCGCGCAGCATCTCCTGCAGCGGCAGCAGCTGACCGGCGTTGTGCGGCTCCAGCGCCGTGAAGTGCACGGTCATGCGCCCGAGCTCGCTCTGGGCAAAGGCCTCGTTCTCCAACTGGGGGTAAACGCTGACTACCCCCGGCAGCGCGGCGAGCTGCTGCTCCAGCCCCTGCCAGTCGAGCGCGGCATCGCTCAGGCGCACGCGCTGGAAGCCGTCGGAGAGCGAGAGGACGTAGTGCGGGGCAAAGGCCAGCACGCGCCGCTCCATCTCCTGCTGCAGCCCCTCCATGACGGACAGCACCACGATGAGCACCATCACCCCCAGCGCCACGCCCGCCAGGCAGATCAGCGTGATGACGGAAAAGAGCGAGCGCAGCGGGTTGAGGTAGCGCAGCGCCAGCATCAGGCTCAGGTTTCGGCGGAGAATGTTCATGCGTTGCCCCAGTATGCCCTGCGGCGGGCGGATGCGCAAGCCCGCAGGCTGACATGTTGCTTGCGCAGCGCCCCGCGTTTTGCCATACTGGGGGGCGTGATGATTCTGCGCCCTTTTGCCCCCGGGGATGCGCGCGCCGCCGCGCAGTTGTTCCGCGACACGGTGCTCCGCACGACCTGCCGCGACTACAGCGCGGAGCAGCGGCGCGTGTGGGCGGCGGCGGCGGAGCAGCCCGAGCGCTGGGCGAGCTCCTTCGCGCAGCATGTCGCGCTGGTGGCGGAGGAGGACGGGCAGATGCTCGGCTTCGGCGATCTCGACCCCCGGCGGGGCTATCTCGACCGCCTTTACACCCACTGCGGGCACCAAGGGCGCGGCGTGGCAAGCCGCATTTGCGAGGCGCTGGAGCGCGCCGCCGTCACCGAGCGGATCACCGTGCACGCCTCGCTCACCGCGCGGGGCTTTTTCGAGCGGCGCGGCTATGTGGTTCTGCGCGAGCAGCTGGTGGAGCGCGGCGGGGTGTGGCTGCCCAATGTGCTGATGGAGCGCCGCCTGCCCCGCGATGCGCGGGGGTGACGCACAATCTCCTTGCCGCCGACGGCGCGCATGCTACAATGGGGCAATGGACGAGAAGCTCATCATCATCGGCACCGGCCCTGCCGGCTACACCGCCGCCATCTACGCCGCCCGCGCGGGGCTTGCCCCGCTGGTGTTCACGGGCGCGCAGCTCGGCGGGCAACTGACCACGACCACCGAGGTGGAGAATTTTCCCGGTTTCCCGCAGGGCATCATGGGCCCCGACCTCATGTTCGCCATGAGCGAGCAGGCGGAGAAGTTCGGCGCGCGCTACGCCTACGAGGAGGTCGTGTCGCTGGCGCAGGAGAGCTGCAGCGGGCTGTTTGTCGTCACCACGAGCGGCGGCGCCTACAAGGCCAAGGCCGTCATCATCGCGACGGGGGCTGCCGCCCGCTACCCGGGGCTGCCGGGTGAGGAGAAGCTCATCGGCCACGGGCTGACGGCCTGCGCCACCTGCGACGGCGCGTTCTACCGCGATGTGCCCGTGGCGGTGGTGGGCGGCGGCGACAGCGCCTGCGAGGAGGCGGCCTTCCTCACGCGCTTTGCCTCCGAGGTGTTTTTGGTGCACCGCCGCGATCAGCTGCGCGCGAGCAAGGCCATGCAGCAGCGCGTGCTGAACAACCCCAAAATTACGCCGCTGTGGAACAGCGCCATCGCCGCCTATCACACGGATGAGGCGGGCGAGCTCGCCGCCGTCACCCTGCGCGACACGCAGACGGGGGAGACGCGCGAGCTGCCGCTCAAGTGCGTGTTCATGGCGATCGGGCACACGCCCAACAGCGCCTTTGCCGGGGCGCTGGTCGAGCGCGATGCCGCCGGGTTCATCCGCACGCTGCCGGACAGCACCGCCACGGTAACCCCCGGGCTTTTCGCCGCCGGCGATGTGGCCGACCCCGTCTACCAGCAGGCGGTTTCCGCCGCCGGCATGGGCTGCCGCGCGGCGCTGGATGCCGAGCGCTACCTCCTTTCCCTCGATTAACGCTATCCCTCCTTCTCGTGTCATGAAACATACATTTCTCTGGGGACTTCTCCTGTCGGCGGTGGTGCTGAGCGCCTGCACCGGCCCCGAATCGCAGTACCGTCAGGCGCTGGAGCTTTATCAGGCGGGGCAGGCCGCGCAGGCCGTGCCGCTCTTCCGCAAGGCGGCGGACGGCGGCAACAGCGATGCCCAGCTCATGCTCGCCAAGTGCTACGACTTCGGCAAGGGGGTGCCGCAGGACATCTCCCAGGCCGTGCGCTGGTACAGCCTGGCGGCCGAGAACGGCAACACCAACGCGCAGGACAACCTGGGCACCTGCTACGCCACGGGCGCGGGCGTGCCCAAGAATCTGCACACAGCCTTCCAGTGGTACAGCCGTGCCGCCGCTGCCGGTGACGCCTCGGCGCTCAACAACTTGGGGCTTTGCTACCGCAACGGCGAGGGGACGATTCCGGACGCCGAAAAAGCCGCCGAATGCTTCCGCCGCAGTGCCTCGCTGGGCAACGCCAACGGGCAGTACAACCTCGGCCGCTGCTACTTCCACGGGCTCGGCGTGCCGCAGGATGCCGAACAGGCGCGCTTTTGGGTCGGCAAGGCGGCGGCTCAGGGGCACAACAACGCCAAGCTGTTCGCGCAGGACAACAACTGGTAAGGGGTCTTTCCCACCCGGTCTTGACAAACGGACATCCCGAGATCTCGGGATGTCCGTTTGTGTCGGTCGCAGCATTTGAGAGGCTGTAACCGTCGAGTCCCTTCTTGGCCTGAATCTAACGCAATCATGGTGCGGAGGCGGCATAGGGTCATCGTCGTCCCAAGGGCCTGCTGTCGCGACATTGTGCTTGTTACAGCCTCTCAAATGCTGTATACTCCGCCCGTATGTCTTTTCGGTATTTGCGTTTCACCGACATCCTGTATGTTTGTTGTATCTTGTTGTCGCTGTCGCTGTTTGCACTCTTCTGTCGCGCTGCTTTCAACGATTTTTTTTGGTACGATGAAGCCGCTACTCTGCGATTCATGTCGAAGCCCTTTGCCGAGTTGCCCAACATCGTTCTTGCGGATACCCATCCCCCGCTTTATTATTTCATTCTCAAGATCTTAGTTGATGTGGTGCAATTTGTGTCGGGCGGTCGTGCGGAACTGGTGCATCTTGCCAAATTCGTTTCGCTCCTCCCCTGGGTGCTGCTGCTGATTTTCTGCGTGACCTATCTTCGCAGAAAGTACGGACGATTTGTCAGTGCTTTTTGCGCTGTTCAGCTTTTTATTGCTCCGTCGTTTTTTACCTATGCCTTGGAGATACGCATGTATTCCTGGGCATTTTTCTTTGTGACGCTGGCTTATTTTGCCTGTGAGGAGGTGTTGGAGCGCCCGCGGCGCGGGGCATGGGTGGCGTTTACGCTGGCTTCTTTAGCGGCTGCCTACACGCATTATTTTGCCGGAGTCGCGGTCGGCATTCTCTACGGCTATCTGTTTTTCGCGGCGATTCGGCGTCGTGAGCTGAGGATGCCGCTCTTCTGGTCTGCTCTTGTCTGTTTCCTGTGCTATGTGCCGTGGCTGCCTGTTTGGATGAGGCAGGTTCGGTATGTGCAAAACGGATTTTGGATTCCGGAAATCTCGCTCCATTCGCTGTGGGAGATGTACTTTTTTGCCATTCGCTCGATCAAGCACTTGTTGGTGATCGTGGCTATTGTGTGTCTGGGGCCTGTTTGGAGCATCGCGATGCATCGGGCCGGTGACGGAGAGCGACGGATTCTGAGAGCTCTTGCTTTGCCGCTGTTGCTTATTGTTGCGGGCTGTGTGCTGTCGTGGTTGCTGCGTCCGATTTTTGCGGCGCGCTACATGTTCCCTTCGCTGTGCGGTCTGTGGATAGGTGTGGCACTGGCGCTTTCCTCCATGCGGCGGGATCGTATTTTCCGCGGAATTGCTTACGTGCTGGCTATTCTGATGACGATATTGAACCTGCGCCTTCTGAGACGTGAGTGGCGTTATGAACGAGAGAAAGAGATGGCGCATGCGGAATTGGTGCAGATGCTGGAGCAGAATTCGGACGCGCGGTGGGTGTGCATCCCAACCACCTACGTCAGTGTCCTTGTCGCGTATTTGTCGGGTAGGCCTACCTATCTTCTCAAGCGCATTGCGCCAAACGGATGGGTAACAGTTAGTTTCGGCAATTTGCTTGTCAGTACGCAGCTTGGCGAAGTTGAGCGCTTGCTGCACAACGACGACCGACCTCTTTATCTGATTGCTCACGACCCGCCGCCGGGAGAGACGGAGCAGGCGCAGACACGCGAATTTGCGGAGAAAACAGGGTTGCGCCTGCATCTGGAGAAGAAAATGTTCATGAGCGTGGGAGATGTGTGGATTTATCGGGTGACAGCCCCGTGAAACGGCGAGCCCGCCGCACTTTGCGCTTTTC
>JBJEVL010000252.1:0-1759 GCA_051884335.1 Akkermansia sp.
TCGGGCGGTTGGTGTACGAGGCTCCCGCAGAGGGTATTTATGAGTTGCGCTTCGATGCCGATAAAACGAACATGGTGAGCAAATTCCATGCGGATGCGCTGATGATGCCGACTCATTCTTCGTTTGTGGCGGCGAATTTAGCGGAGCTCGCCTGCCTCGACCCGATGCGTATTCGTTCGGCAGCCAAGAGGCTGACGCAGGCGCGGGTTCAAACACTGCGCCGCGAGATCCGCAATGCTCTGCTGCAGGTCATTGCAGACCCATGGGAGGGGGATTGGGATACCTACGGTTCGCTGGTTGAGGCGTTGGCAACCTATGCATTGGGGGACGATGCGTCCAGCATCTCCGTCTGCTTATCCTTTTTCCGAGGCGCTTTGGAGAGCAAACGCCCGATTCCGCCGACCGTTGTCGGGTACTTGGTGCGCGAGGTGCCGGAGGAGGTGCTTGACCCGATTATTGAGCAATGGTGCGCGGACCCGATGACTTGGGGAGAGAGTATGAATCAACTGGGCGGGGCGGTTCAGCCGAAGCTCTTGGAGCGGTTGCAGCGAGCCGACAGCTTGCGGCAGGTCAACAGCATTATCAGGTACCTGAAGGATCATGGTGATGCTCAGGCAATCCCGGCGATTCGGCCGTTCACTCAGAATTCGGACTCACTCATCTCTCATGCGGCTCAGGAAGCCGTCAAAACCTTGGAGCAACGCCGCTAAACAAACTTATCATCTTTTTCACCCATGTCCCTGCGTCTCATCAAACTACTGCTTGCCGTGTTGATCTGTATGGCTGCGGGTTTTGCCCTGTATCCTTACATTTACCCCACCGAAACCGTGCGCAAAAAGGCACCGAAGAAGGTGGAACAGGTCGTTGATCGCAGCCATCAGGTCGATGATTGGGACGCCGAGGACGAGGAGGCATGGAAGACGGAGGAAAACACCGGGGAGGAGGAGCCTGTCGGGCTCGGCAGTCAGGAGGATGACAGCTTCAAGGAGGAGGATGTGCCCGAAGATCCCCGCCAAAACAAGGTTCCCAAGGCGCGCGTGCACGCGCAGTTCACCTCCTCGTTGGCCACCATTCGACAAATGTGCAAACGCTATGAGCGCACGGAGGCTCAGAACTTCACCAGCGATGACTTGCCGGCGGAGCGCTGGCACGACCCCATGGCGATTTATCAGCAACTGGCCGAAAGCGCCTTGGCTCAGATGGGGAAGCTGGATGAGGCCTCCATCCTCGTCTTCATGGAGGATCCCAAGAATCGCCTCGACCTGGCGCGCATCACCCTGATCCGCAAGGTCGGGTCAAACGGCATGATCGCGCTGGCATCCTTGGAAAAAGGTCCCGAGATGCTGGCCGACATCTGCCGCGACCTCAACTGGATCAACGGCATTCTCTATGCCGGGCCGACGAAGAACCTGGAAAAAGGGCTCAACAACCTGTTGGGCTTCTACACGCAGCAGGAGGCCGCCATCAAATCGGACGAGGTAGCCAAAAAAATCGCCACCACCACCGCGCTGGAGTTTGCCCGCGAGGGATGGAATGACCTCGACATGCAGGCGCGCTTCGACTACTACTTCAACAGCTATCGGGAGGGCAAGCTGAATTATCTGTTCAACAAGCTGAACTATTGGGATATGCGTTTGGTGACGGGCTGTGCCGAGGGGAACAGCAGCTCGCCGAGCTGGGGCGGTCCGACGAACTTGGCCTGGATGCGCGATAATGTGCGCCTGCCCGCCGATCGCTATCCCGGGGTCGAGTATCGACA
>JBJEVL010000253.1:0-7049 GCA_051884335.1 Akkermansia sp.
TTGCAACCACAACTCGGACCTGCTGCCCAACAACCACGGCTACGCCAAGGAGGAATCGGTGGATCTGGCGGAGGCGGCCGAGAAGTTCCGCGACGGCTTGGCCTCCGGCAAGGTGGAGGAGATGCTGCTGCTGCGCATGGAGCACGAGTTCCGCAGCATCCGCGACGCGGGTGAAACGCTGCGCGATGCCCGCGGACTGAGCGAGCTGCAGCGCGAGATTGCCCCTTGGCTGCGCGCCTTCACCCTCACGGGCGAGGCCGGCGTGGCTATGACGGATGCCTTGCAGACGGATGACCTGCAGACGGGGCTGGAGCTTTGCTTTGTCGCGGGCGAAAAGCAGGAGAAGATTGCGGCGCTGTTGCGCGATGCGTGGCAGGGCGACCGCATCGTCCAAATCAGCGATGTGCAGGTGGGGTCCAAGGCCGTGACTCCCTCGCTGCTCAGCGCGCAACGCCTGGTCAACGCACGCCTGTATGCCCAGCTGTCGGGGCACAGTCTGCGCTCGCACCACCCGGCCTTCAGCACCAACCGCGGTGATGCGGTCGCCGGCGTGGACAACATGTTCGACACCGACGCGAGCACCGCGTGGACAAGCGGCGTGGAGCAGCAGGCGGGGGATTGGGTGTGCATGGATCTCGGCGAGCGGGTGCCCCTGCGGCGGCTCTACATCCTCCTGGGCGGCGGCAAGGCAAACCTGCCCTATGCCGGGCAGGTGGAGCTCTCCGACAACGGCGAGAATTGGGCACCGCTGGGCGATGTGCAGACCGGGAGAAGCATCACCTTCGACATGCAGCATGCCCCGGCGCACGCGCGTTTTGTGCGCTACCGCATCACCGAGCCGCGTCCGCAGGGCAAGTTGTACATCCATGCATTCAGCATCAACGGGCATCTGCCCGCCTCCATCTCTGCCACGATGGAAGGGCTCAAAAATCTCTCCGCCTACAGCGACAGCGAGGAGATTGCCCTGGTGCGCGTGCTGGAGGTAGCCAAGGCTCAGCCGGGGAGTTATGTGCGTCTGAGCTTCCCCACGGCGGTGGTGCCCAAGGGATTTGAGCTGAACTTCAACAACGATCAGCTGGCCGAATGGGGTGAGCTGAGCGTCATGCTGGAGGATGGCAGCTCGCAGGTTCTGCCCATGAAGCCGGGCGAGTACGGCATCAACTACAAGGTCGCTCCTGAGGATATGCCCAAGGAGCCCATCAAGGGCATCTGCCTGCGCAATAAGGGCAGCGAGACACAGGAGATCCGCCTGAGCCGCATGGCCATTCTCCTGCCCCAGCAGGACCCGGAGGTTGATGTGAACAAGCTGCGCGACGGCAACCTGAGCTCGGCCTACAACTGCGGCAAGGCGCCGCTGGACATCGGTCTCATCGTGCCCGAGGATGCCCACGAGCTGGTCATCATCGGCACGGCCGAATGCACCTTGACGGGCGCTGAGCTGCTGTCGAGCGACGGCCCCATCCGCTGCTACCGCATCAAGCCCGATTGCCGCAAGGTGGAGGTGCACGCGGATCAGCAGCGCGACAAACGCCTCTACGAGCTCATCTTCCGCTGAACAGGGTATCAGCGGTGAACCCTTGTGCGGGGGCGGGCGACCGAGGGGTTGCCCGCCCCCTGCGCTGTGCCGCCGGAGCCCCCGCCGGTCGTTTTTCGGAAGAGCGCGAGTCCTACCGCCGGGTGCTTTTCCGGAAGAGCGAGAGCCCCACCGCCGGGCGCTTTTCCCCGGAAGAAAAAATCAGCGGAGCGGCGCCAGCAGGTCCTGCAAGACCGCGAGCGACTCCACGCGCGCCAGCTGCGGGCGCAGGGGTTTGGTGCCGGGAATGCCCTTGGCGTAGGCCAGCAGACGGCTGCGCATGGCGCGCATGGTGGGCAGCTCCCCGCCGTAGTGGCCGCTCTCCACCGCCATCCGCGCGTGGCGCAGCACAAAATCGATGCGCTCGCGCACGGTCGGCTCGGGGGGGATGATGCCGCTCTCTAAAAAGACGCGTGCCCGGCGGAAAATCCACGGCGCCGCCATCGCCGCGCGCCCGATCATCACCCCGGCCACGGCGGTCTGCTCGCGGGCGCGGCGCACATCCTGCGGGTCGGCGATGTCGCCGTTGCCGATGACGGGGAGGCGCACGGCGCGCGCGCAGCGGTCGATGCACTCCCAATCGGCGCGTCCGCCGTACTGCTGTGCGCGCGTGCGACCGTGCACCGCCAGCGCCGTCACCCCCACCTCCTCCAAACGCTGCGCCGCCTCCACCGCGCACAGGTGCTCGGCGTCCCAGCCCAGGCGCATCTTCACCGTCACGGGGATGCCGTCGGGCGAGAGCTCGCGCACCAGCGCCGCCGCGCAGCGCTGCAACAGCGGCACATCGCGCAGCAGTGAGGAACCGCCGTTCTTGCCCACCACCTTGGGGACGGGGCAGCCCGCGTTCAGATCAATGAAATCGGGCTGCTCGGCATCGCAGATGATGCGCGCCGCCGCCGCCAGATGCTCGGGGTTCGAGCCGAAGAGCTGGATGCCCAGCGGGCGGTGCTGCGGCTCGAAGCGCACATAGCGGCGGTTGCGCTCCCAAGCTTGCAGCACCCCCTCGGCCGAGACAAACTCCGTCAGCATCACATCCGCCCCCTCCTGCTTGCAAAGCGTGCGGAAAATCGGATCCGTCACCCCCGCCATCGGCGCGAGATAGAGCGGGAAGCGGGCAAAATCAACACCGCGAATCATGCGCCACCCCCTTGCTCAGCCAGCCAGTCGGCATACCGGGCGGGCGAAATCTCGCTGGGGCGGATTTCGGCGCGCTCGCTGCGGAAAATCGCCGTGTAGCGCACGCAGATACCCGCCTCAGCCAAGTGCGCATCAATCGCTGCCTTGTGCGCGCGCACCCCGTCGGCGTCCGTCGCATGCGCCACCCCCATGATCTGTGCGCCGCCGAAGCGCTCGCCCCCGCGGCGCCAGTAGCAGTGGGTCATGCAGATATGCCGCCCCACCTCGCCCCCGGCGCGCTCCTCCTCCCCCGGGTCGACCGCCCAGAGAAAGAGCCCGGCTGCGCCCGTGCCGCTGTGGCGGTCGGCGGGCGCCGTGTGATCCAAAAACGTGGCAAAGCGGCCGATGACGCCGCGCCTGTCCAGCTCGGCAGCCACCGCGCAGTAGGCATCGGTGCTCATGCCCAGCTGCGCCGCCCGCGCCGACCAAGGGCAGGGAAGGGCAAACTCCTCCTCGCGCAGACTCTCCTTCAGGCTCAGCAGCACCGCCCATTCCTGCGGCGCGAGCACGGGCGACTCGGGGCGCTGCATGCGCGGCGCCTGCGCCAGCCGCTCCCCGGGGCGCAGCCCCGCGCGGCGCACATGCCCCACCCCCAAGCTGAACATGCCCACCACCGGCAGCAGAATCGACTCCTGCGCCCCCAAGCGCCGCGCGAGCAGCGCCGTGTGCTCCGGCAGCGAGCCGTAGCCGGTCGGCACCTTCAGCGTCGTCCACAGGCGGAAGTCCGCCCCCGGCGTGTCGGGAGTCTCGGCGCGGCGCAGCACGATGTGCCCCGTGAAGGGATCGTGCACGCGCAGCCACTCAAAAGCGGCGCCGAGACGCTCCTCGGGCAGCCGCCACGCGACCAGCGCCCCCTGCGCTAGGCTCGTGGACAGCAGGGTTTGGCGCACGCGGCGCACCACACCCGCGCGCAGCAGCCGCAGCAGGCGCTCGCGCACCTCGGCCTCGGGCAGCGCGCAGCGGCGGGCAATCTCCGCAAAAGGCGCTGCGTGGAAGCCCCGAATCTGATCCTCGGCCACCGCCAGCAGGCGGCGGTTGGCGGGATCCTGCATGCAGGTCGCGAGCTTCATTGCGGGTTGACCGTGCCGCAGTAGGTGAAGAGGGACGCCCCCCAGGCTTCGCTCGCCGCGCGCGCCACCGCCTGCGCCTGCTCCGGCGTCTCCGTCAGCGCAAAGAGCGCCGAGCCCGAGCCGCTCATCATCGCCGCGCGCACGCCCTCCTGCTCCGCCAGCCACATCTTCATGAGCCCCAGCACGGGGAACTTGGCAAACACGGGGCGCTCCAAATCGTTGATGAGCGCGAGACCGTCCACCCGCTGCACGCCGTAGTTCACCGTGCGGTGGCGACGCGAGCAGGTCAGCGCCTTGTAGGCCGTGGGGGTCGAGACCCCGAACGCGGGCTTGAGCAGCACCACGGGCGAGCTCCAGCCCGCCAGCTCGGGCAGGGGGGTCACCGTCTCACCGCGCCCCGTGCAGCGGCTGATGACGGGGTTGAGGAAGAAGGGCACATCGCTGCCCAGCGCCGCCGCCATCTCCTGCAACTCCTCCCCGTCGTACTGCGTGCCCAGCTGCTCATTGAGCGCCCGCAGCGTGATCGCCGCATCCGCCGAGCCTCCGCCCAGACCCGCCCCGTGGGGAATGTGCTTGGTCAGGGTGATGCGCTGCTTGGCCTTGCGCCCGTAGTGTTTTTCAAACTCGCGCACCGCGCGCAGCACCAAATTGCTCTCGTCCGTCGGGATGCCGGGGGTGTCGCACAGCAGCGTCGTCGTGCGCGAATTGTGGAACTCCAACACATCGTGCAAATCCAGCGGGGCCATGAGAATATCCACCTCGTGGTAGCCGTCCTCGCGCAGCTTGTTGCGCACGCGCAGGGAGAGATTGATCTTGGCCGGTGCCGTGTACAGGGTGCTCATGGGGTCTATTCTACACGAAGGGTGCGCGCGCGTCAACGCACATGCCGCGCCGCCGGGCAAAATGGCGCTTGCGGCTGCCGCCGGGGCTGTGCTATCATCCGGGGGATGAAAGGTGTTCTTCCTGCCTTGGCTTTTGCTGCGCTTGCGCTGCCCCTCGGCGCCTTGGATTTTGCGCCGCTGCTGGTCGGGGGCTCCGGCTGGCAACAAAGCCGCAGGGATTGGGAGCGTGCGCTTGCGGGCAGTCGCTACGCCCCCGTCGACGCGCAGAGCATCCGCCTGTTGGCGGAACCCCTGCACAGCTTCGGCGCCCTGCGCCCGCGCGAAATCGAGATGCAGTGGGCCGAGGACGGCAGCGCGCTCAGCAGCGTGCGCATCATCATCTACAACAAGGGCGATGACCTCCCCCTCGACAAAAAAGCCTTCGCCGCCAATCTGAAGGACAGCATGGCCGCCCTCAGCGAAGCTCTGGGCGGACCCGGCAGACAAAAAGCCCTGCTCACCCGAGATACCGGGGTGAAGGTCAAGGCGACCGAGTGGCGCGGCGAGCATATCGCGGCGCGGCTCGAAGCCTGCAACCAAGAGTTCATCCGCCTGACGATGGCTGCCGATGCCGGGGGACTGGGCGGCGGGGGAGCTGCCGATGCCGTCAGCAAGAAGAGCCTGAGGCAGAACGTCTGCCGGGAGGGCGGGGCGCTGTGGATCAAGGGCATCCCCATGGTCGACCAAGGCGAGAAGGGCTACTGCGTCCCCGCGACCCTCGCCCGCATGTTCGGCTACTACGGCATGAGCGGCATCGACCAGCACGCGATGGCCGCCCTCTGCGAATCCGGCGGCACCACGGGTACCTCCGTTCTCGACATGCAGCGGGCGCTGGAAGCCATCAGCCACCGTTTCCATGTGCGCCTCAGCCAAGTGGACGCCCAAATGCCGGATTTGCAGGCGGTTTACGCCCGCTACAACCGGGCTGCCGCCGCTGCCGGGCAGCCGATGCTGCAGCCCATGCCCGCCGGGCGCAACCTCAGCGAGGCCGACGGGCGGCTCATGCAGCAGGCGATGGGGCTCCGCGATGCCGACATCGCCAAATGGCTCAAGCCCATCCGCAAGCCCCTGCAGGACGGCATCCCCATCCTGTGGTGCGTGCCGGGGCACATGCGCATGATTATCGGCTACGATACCGACAGGCAGGAGCTCATCTACTCCGACTCCTGGGGACAGCGCACAGCCGAGGAGCGCATGCCGCTGTCGGCGGCCTGCGCCATCTCCGTGTTCCGCTACATCCTCAAGCCCAGCCGCTGAGCGCCGCTCACAGCACGCTGACCCGCGTGCGCAGCGCATCGGGCGCCAGCACCCGCGCCATGAATGCGCTCATCTGCTCCGCCGTGACCGCGCGCAGCAGCTCCGGCAGCGTGTCGTCGTAGTCCGCTCCCGCGCCCAGCAGCTCGTTGACCGCCATGCTGCTGCTGCGCTTGGTGCAGGATTGCATCGCCAGCAGGCGCGCTGCCAACGCCGTCTCCTGCGCGCGCCGCAGCGCCGCCTCCGGCATCCCCTCGCGCCCCAGGCGCAGCAGCAGCTCCTCCAGCGCCTCGCGAGCCTCCGCCGCCCGCTCGGGAGCCGTGGCGATGTAGAAGGCCAAGAAGCCCGCATCCGTGCCCGGCAGCGAGGCCACCGAGCACTCGTAGGCCAGCGCCCGCTTCTCGCGCAGCTCGACAAAGAGCGGGCCGCTCATGTCCCGGCACCAGGTTTCCAGCAGCAGCTGCAGCGGCAACTCCGGCGACACCGCCGTGCAGGCAGGCAGCGCCGTCACCAGCACCGCCTGCTCCTTGCCGGCGTGCAGGGTCTCCTCCCCCGCCGCCTGCGGGGGCGTCGGCACCCCCACAGCGGGCAGCCCCGCGGGCAGGGTGGCAAACAGGCGCCCGACCGCCGCGCGCACGGCGTCCGCGTCAATGTCGCCCGCCACCGACAGCACTGCATTGCGCCCGCAGAGCAGGCGCGCGTGCTGCGCCACCAGCTGTTCGCGCGTCAGCGAGCGCAGGCTCTCCGGTGTGCCGTCGCGGTGGTTGCCGTAGGACAGCGCGCCGTAACAGGCGCGACGCAGGCGGCGGAACGCCAGCGCCACCGGATCCTCCTGCGCATCGAGCACATCGGCAATCATCGCCTCGCGCTCGCGCTCCAGCGCCGCCTCGGGAAACAGCGGGTGCAGCACCACATCCGCCAGCAGCTCCAACAGCCATTCCGCATCCTGCGCCAGCCCGCGCAGGGTGATGCTCAGCGTGTTATTGCCCGCCTCGCTGCCGATGCTCGCCCCCACATCCTCCACCGCCTCGGCCAGCTGCGCCGCGCTGCGCGAGCGCGTTCCCTTGAGCAGGCACTCACTCATCAGCGCGTTGA
>JBJEVL010000254.1:0-7042 GCA_051884335.1 Akkermansia sp.
CACGGTGTCGCCGGCGTAGCTCTTGATTTCACCCGTGACGAGGTCGCGCACGACGATACCCTTGGCATGGCCGTCGACCACCACGAGATCCATCATTTCGGTGCGGGGGTGCATCTCGATGTGCCCCTTGCCGATTTCCTTCTCCATGGCCTGGTAGGCGCCGAGGAGGAGCTGCTGCCCGGTCTGACCGCGGCTGTAGAAGGTGCGCTTGAGCTGGGCGCCGCCGAAGGAGCGGTTGTCGAGCAGGCCGCCGTATTCGCGGCCGAAGGGAACGCCCTGCGCAACGCACTGGTTGATGATGGCGGCAGACACTTCGGCGAGGCGGTAGACGTTGGCCTCGCGGGCGCGGAAGTCGCCGCCCTTGATGGTGTCGTAGAAGAGGCGGTAGACGGAGTCACCGTCGTTTTGGTAGTTGTGTGCGGCGTTGATACCGCCCTGGGCGGCGATGGAGTGCGCGCGGCGGGGGCTGTCCTGGTAGCAGAAGCACTTGACATTGTAGCCCAGCTCAGCCAGCGTGGCGGCAGCCGAGCCGCCCGCGAGCCCCGTGCCGACGATGAGGACGGTGTACTTGCGGCGGTTGTTGGGGTTGATGAGCTTGGCCTCGCGCTTGTACTTGGTCCACTTCTGCTCGATGGGGCCGTCCGGGATGCAGGAGGACGGCATGTAGTCGCTCACGGGAAACTTGATGTCGTTCATAACGTGTCTGAGTGTAAGGGGTTTAGTGCAGGATGCCGGTCAGCACGCAGACCGGGATGGAGATGAACAGACCGCAGACCACCACGCCGAAGGCGATGGCCACGAGGTTGTACAGCGGGCGGATCTTACGCGTCGCAAGGCCGAGCGTTTGGAAAACGGATTGCACACCGTGACGCACATGCATGAAGAGGCAGCAGATGGCGATGATGTAGAAAGCCGAGCACCAGGGATTGCTGAACGCCGCCAAAATGTGGTGGTAGCAGTCAGCGGGGTTGCCGTTGAAGGTGAGCTGCCACAGGTGGAAGCACAGGAAGCAGAAAATCATCACCCCGGTCAGCACCATCGTGCGCGAGGAAACGGTGGCCTTGAGCGTCCCCTCCTTCTGATAGTGGGTGCGGGCGGTGTAGTTCTCGTACTTGAGGACAAGCGTCAACCCCACATGGATGAGCAGGATGGCGAGCAGCCCCAAACGGATGGTCCAGAGCAGCCAGGCGGGCATGGAGTGCAGACCCACGGCGTAGGCGTCGATCCACGAGGAGCCGCCCGCTGCGGTGGATTCGCCACCGAAGATGGTCATGTTACCGGCCAGGTGCCCCACGAGGAACAGGAGGAGACACGCACCCGTCAGCGCCACAAGGATTTTGCGGCCGATGGAGGACGTGACGAATTTGCATGCTGTCGTGATGATGTCGTTCATAAGTGCAATAACGGCTTTGCGTGTTTAATCTACTCCAATGCGGAATTAAATGCAAGCACCAAACGCCCCGCGCCGCTCTATTTCCCGAAAAATCGCCCTTCCGCCGACGTTCAGGCAGCGAGCAGGCTCTGCGCGGTGAGCAGGAGGGCAAAGAGCGCCAGCAAGACGGCGAACACGCCGTCGATACCCCGCGTGTGGCTCGTGTAGAAGGCGCGCACGGGATGCCACTGCAACAGGGCGCAGTAGCTGCACCAACCGGCCCAGTTCGCGACAATCACCGCGCCGAAAAACGCCGCTGCAAACCAGGGATACACAGCGGCGTATTGCTGCAGGGGGGCCAGCGTAAGCCCGGCGATGAAGAGGGTGCATTTGGGGTTGAGGATGTTGCAGAGGAAGCCCTGACCGAACAGAGCGCTCAGGCTGTCCGCGCCGCTGTCGCCGCCCGCGAGGGCATCGCCCTGCCCCGCCGCGTTCGTTCGGGGTCGCGGGAAAATTTTCCACGCGAGATAGGCCAGCCACAGCCCCGCCGCCGAGAGCACCCAGCGGCTCCAGCTCTGCTCTGTCAGCCACGCGCCCGCCGTCATGACCAGCAGGGTTTGCAGGGCAAAGCCGAGCATGATACCGCTGCTGACGGCGACGCCGCCGCGGAAGCCGCGCGCCAGCGCCGTGCGGAAGACGAAGATCACATCCGGCCCGGGGCTGAGCTGCGAGAGGACGAAGAGCCCGCAAACGACCGCAATGCTCAGCAGGGCTTCCGTCATGGCAGGCTGTCGTTAGGCACCGAAAGGCGGCAGGGGCAGCACGGGGTTGCCCTCCATGGGGAAGCGGCGCTGCAACACCTGCTCGGAGAGCGCGGGGGCGGTGGCGTAGGCGTTGCGGAAGATTTCGAGCTTGGCGTCGGTATCATCGGCCGCGTGCAGGGCGAAGGCCTCGGGGGTCTTGGGGACGACGGGCGAACCGAACTCGAGGGTGCCGTGGTGGGCGGCAATGAGGTGCAGCAGGTGCAGCCGCACCTGTTCGGTGGCGGGGCTCAGGCTCTTCCACTCCTCGCGGCGCTCGGGAGTCATCATGCCGTTCCACAGCTTGTTGACCAGCTCAATGCTCAGGGTGATGTGCCCCATGAGCTCGCCCACGGTGCTGTAGGGGCTGTTGAGCCCCTGCTCCTCATAATTGTTCTCCCACATCTTGCCGCTGTCGTGGAAGAGGGCGCCCGCGAGCACGAGGTCGCGGTTGAGCTCGGGGTAGCAGTCGCAGAGGCTCGCCCCCAGGCGCATGACGGCGGCGGTGTGCTCGACGAGCCCGCCGCGGCGGGCGTGGTGCACGTTGCGGGCAGCGGCGGCGCGACGAAAGCGCGCCTCGTTCCGGTTCAGGAACTCGCGGCAGAGGGTGGCGAGGCGGGGGTCGCGAATGCTCCCGACCAGCCCCCCGATGCACTCCCAGGCCTGCTGCTGGCGCTCGCGCAGCTCGGGGCTGCCCGCCAACAGCACCTCCACCTCCTCGGGCGCAAGGGGGCGGAGGCTGAGCTCGGCGACCTCGAGCCCGTAGTCGCTGTTGCGCCAGCCGGCTGTCAGCTCCACGCAGCTGCCTAAGGGCAGACTCAGCAGCTCGGTGTGCCAGGGGGCGTTGTCCCATACCTTGAAGCTGAGGCTGTCTTGGGTGTCCGCAAAGCTGACTTCGAGGTAGGGGCGCCCTTGGCGGGTCATTTTGTCGTTGCGCTGCGTGTACTGCGCGCGGACGCTGCCGCGCGTGCTTTCCTTGCCGACGGAGCTTGTGAGCTCATGGATAGAGTTGTAGTTCATGGGTAGGTGTTGCGGGTAAACGGAAGGGGGAGATAGTGCCGCGCACAAACTCCCCCCTCGAACAAGAAAAACGGGCGATTCAGGCTTGCTCTGCGGCCGGAGCAGGCTCGGCAGGAGCGGCGGGCTCGGCGGGCGTTTCCGCAGCAGGCTCGGCAGGAGCGGCGGGCTCGGCGGGAGCTTCTGCCGGTTGGCTGAGCAGCTTCTCCAAGTCCTCGGAAGCCGAGGCGGGCTCCTCCTCGGGAGCAGCAGCGGGTGCTTCCGTGGCCGCTGCAGGGGTCGGGGTCTCCGTCACGGCGGCAGCCACGGGAGCAGCGGCGTTCAGGTCGGACTTCTGGCGCTGGAAGCGGGCGTTCATCAGCACCGCCAGCACAAAGCACAGCAGCATGAAGAGCGTGCCGAACAGCACGGTGCCGCGCTTGAGCACATCCGTGGTTTGGGCACCGAAGGCCTGATCCGTCATCTGCGCGCCGAAAGCGGCACCGAGCCCCTCCTGCTTGGGGCGCTGCATGAGCACCACGAGCAGCAGCAGGGCGCACACGATGAGGAGAATGGAAAAGACGATGTAAATGGCGGCGTTGAGCATGGCGGTATTGTAGCGGATGGGGGCGGAATGTAAAGAACGGAAAGTTTATGCAATGATTTCATTGCGCTCGTTGCACACGATGCGCGTGGGGGTGATGGGCTTGTCATCGTAGGCGAAACTCATGATGATGATGCACTCCCCCTTGCCGATGAGCTTGGCCGCCGCTCCGTTGACGATGATCTGTCCCGTGCGCGGCGGCCCCACCAGTACATAGGTTTCAAAGCGGTTTCCGCTGGTGACGGATGCCACGAGCACTTTTTCCCCCGGCCACAGTCCGGCGGCCTCGACGAGATCCTGGGGAATCTCAATGCTCCCCTCATAATCCACATCGCCGCGCGTGACCATCGCGCGATGAATCTTCGATTTCAGCTGGCAAACAAACATGACAATGCAAGCAACGGGCGCCTATCAAACTACTTTTTCCCCGAAAGGTCAAGCACAAACACAGCAAATGGCGGCATCAACCGGCTGTCCCGAGTCGGGAGCAGACGGCGCACACGGGTTTGCAGCCGCGCGCAGGGCAGTAGCGACGCCCCCACAGCACAAATTGGATGTGCAGCTTGCCCCAGCGGCTCTGCGGGAAGATTTTTTTGAGGTCGGCCTCGACTTTCTCCACGGTGTTGCCGCGGGAGAGTCCCCAGCGGCGCGCGAGACGGAAGATGTGCGTGTCGACCGGAAAGGCGGGATAGCCGAAGGCCTGATTCATGACGACGGAGGCGGTTTTGTGCCCCACGCCGGGGAGTGCCTCCAGCGCCTCGAAGCTGTCGGGCACGCGCCCGCCGTACTGCTCCGTCAGCACCCGAGCCGTGGCCACCAGCCGCTTGGCCTTCGTCTCCGTCAGGCCGCAGGTGGCAATGTAGCGGCGCACCTCCTGCCAATCCATCGCCGCGAGAGCCGCCGCATCGGGGGCGGCGGCAAAGAGCGCGGGCGTGACCTGATTCACCCGCGCATCGGTGCACTGCGCCGAGAGCATCACGGCAATGAGCAGAGTGAACGCATCGCGATGCTGCAGGGGAACTTCGGGCTTCGGAAATGCCCGCTCCAGCTCCTCCGCCACGATGGCAGCTTTTTCGGCGCGCCGCATGGGTGAGAGGCAGCAGCTCAGCGGCGTTCCGTGTTGCCGAGCGGTCCCAGAAGCGCCGAGCTTTCCTGTTTGGTCGTGCGGCTCCAGGATTTGACGGCCTCGCTGGATCCGGAGGGACCGACCACCGTGCGATTCGAAGGGGGAACCTCAGGCAGAGGATGCTGACAAGCCGGCAGCAGCACCGGCACCAAGCTCAGAAGGAGGATGTTACGCATGGAAGAACGGAAAGGGAAAAGTGAGATTTCAAAAGCCGCCTGCACCCGTGAACGAGGCAGGCGGCGGAAAAAGGAGCAGACTCCGAAGCCTCGCGCATCAGCTACCCAGCGGCTTGAGGCGCACCACGCGATCGCCCACGGCGGGACGCAGCCCGGGAGCCGTGAGTTTCTCGTCGATTTCGGCAACCACCTGACCGTCCTTGATGCTGACAAGGCGCACCACCGTCACTACCGAGTCACCACGGCAGACGAGCAGGGCATCATCGCGCACCAGACTGTCCTCAGTCGTGGCGTTGAAGGTAACATAGCGCCACCCCGTATCGACCCCGCTGACGGTGAACTCCTTGTTGTTCTTGGAGTATTCGATGAAGAAACGATCGTTGATGGCGTTGAGGCGAGCCAGCTCGGCCTTCTGCTTCTCCAGCTCGGCAGCGGCCGCCGTCTTGTTCTCGGTCGATTTGGTCAGATTCTTTTGCAGGGTTTCTGCCTCTTCTGCCTGAGTCTTGTAGAGGTCGCCGATTTTCTCCACGGCGGCATCGTAGTCAGGGGACTCACCGCCGCATTCCTCGATGATGGCTGAAAGAGAGGAGATTCCACGGGATTCGGCACGGGCGACCGTCACCCATTCGGCCTCCTCCTTGCCCTCCTGCTGCTTGGCCAGCTCAGCAGCAAGGCTCTTCTGCTCCTCCTGCTTAGCCGCCAAGGCAGCCTGAGCATCCTCGCACTTGGCCTTTTGGTCGTTCATCTCCACGCGCGCCGATTCTGCCGCATTGACCGCTGTGGCTCGCTCCCCGGAAATACGGGCAGCCTCGCTCTCCAGCTCCTTGTTGAGGGCGCGCAGCCCCGTTGCATCGGTCGCCGCGATTTGCGAGCCACCGCCCTGCGTGTAGACCAGCACGTTCATCGCCTTCTGCTGCCCGGCAGAGAAGTAGCACACAGCACCACCGGCCAGCAAAACGAGAATCGAAACAATCAGATGGGAAATTTTCATGTTGTTCTGGGGGAAATTTTAATTGCAGATAAAAGGACTTACTTCGGCTTTATTTGGCAGTGCGCGGGGCCGTCACCTTGTCGCCGACCATCACACGGTCACCGGGACGCATGGTCGAGGCAACCACCTCGCAGCTGGACTGAGATCCCTCCACCAGGGTAACGTTGAGTTCGCAGATTTTGCGGTTGCCGCGCGTCACGGTCAGGCGGGAGCCGCTGATGATGCCCTTGTTGATACCGGCATCGAGAATCACATAATCCCAATCGGGACTGGCACTCTGCACGGAGCACTCCAGCTCGGGCGGGGAGAGACGCGCCATGCGATCGGAGGCCAACTTCTTAGCCGCAGCAATTTTATCGATCGTGTCCTTCGTTTCGGCCTGCAGAGCAGCCGTTGCCGCATCCTCGGCAGCCACCTTGTCCGACACGCTCTTGTTGGCGGCATCCGCCTCGGCCAGCTTGCTGATGATGGCCACGCGGAAATCATCGCCGTCGTCCACTTCGGCGCCGTCCATCTCTGCGGCGGACAGGGCAGCCGCGCGGAACTTGTTGAAGGTCTCGCTGGCCGAGTTGGCCGCAGCGCGCATGGCGTCAATCTTCGAGGTGAGCACCACACACTCCTGCGTCACGCTTTCCGTCTCGGCCTGAGCCGCAGCGGTCTTGCTCTTGTAGTCCTCGGCCTGCGCAAGAAGATACTCAGCACGCAGTTGGGCATACTTCTGAATACTCTTATCCAGCTCTACCTCCCCGGCCTTGGCGGCAGCAGCCCGAAACTCCTTTTGGAAGGCAGCCACCTCACCGTTCGGCGAGGTCAACGCGCCGTTATGTTGGTACAGGAAAAAGGATGCGCCCAGGAGGAGCACAACGGCGGCGATGATGGTGTATTTCCACATGGTTGTAAGTAAATTTGCAGATGTTCGCTAATATATCTATACCAGAATGCGGGCGAAAGCAACTAAAAAACGCAAGTGTCGAGCA
>JBJEVL010000255.1:0-1749 GCA_051884335.1 Akkermansia sp.
TTTGGGAATACTCTCCGTGCCGTAGGCCATGGCGGCGATGGCTTGCGCCCCGCCCGCTTTGAACACGCGCGTCACGCCGCAGCGGCGCGCGGCGCAGAGCACGGCGGGGGCGACGCAGCCCTGCTTGTCCGTCGGGGTGCAGAGGATGATCTCGCGGCAGCCGGCGATGCGCGCGGGGATGGCGAGCATGAGCACGGTGGAGAAGAGCGGCGCGGTGCCGCCCGGGATGTAGAGCCCCACGCGCCCGATGGGCACGGGGCGCTGGATGCAGCGCACGCCCGGCGCGGTCTCCACCTCCACCGTCTGCGGCAGCTGGGCGAGGTGGAAGGCGCCGATGTTGGCGGCGGCGGTGTCGAGGGCGGTCTTGAGCTCGGGGCTCACGGCAGCTTCGGCGGCAGCAAACTCGGCTTCGCTTACCTCGAGCTGCGGCAGCTGCACGCCGTCAATCTCGGCAGCCAGCGCCAGCAGGGCAGCATCGCCCTCGGCGGCCACGCGGTCGACAATCGCCGCCACGCGCGCGGCGATGGCGGGGTTTTCCTGCTCGGCGGCGCGGCGGCAGAGCCGGGGCCAATCCTCCGGGGCGGGTTCGACAAAGCAGGGAATCATGGCGATCAGGGGATAATCTTGTCGACATTGAGAACGAGGATGCCCTCGGCGCCGATGGCTTTGAGCTGGCGCACCTTGTCCCACAGCGCATCCGCCTTGACCACGGAGTGCAGCGAAATCCACTCGGGGGTCGCCAGCGGAATGACGGTGGGGCTGCGCAGGGCGGGCAGAATCGTCAGCGCCTCGTCGAGCGCGGCGGCGGGCAGGTTCATCATCAGGTACTTCTGCGAGCGGCTGACGCTGGCGGACTCGATGCGGAAGAGAATCTCCTCCAGCACGGCGCGCTCTTCCTCACTCAGCGAGGGCGAGGCGATGAGCACCGCCTCCGAGAAAAAGACTTTTTCCACCTCGACCAAGCCGTTGGACACCAGAGTGCCGCCCGAGGACACGATGTCGAAGATGCAGTCGGCGATGCCGGCGGCGGGGGCAATCTCCACCGAGCCGGTGATGACTTCGATTTCGGCTTGCACGCCCTTTTCCTCCAGCCACTGGCGCAGCACGCCGGGGTAGGAGGTGGCGATGCGCTTGCCGTTGAAGTAGGCGGGGCCGGTGTACTGCTCGGTCTTGGGGATGGCCAGCGAGATGCGGCAGCCGCCGAAGCCGAGTTTTTTGGCGATGTCGACCGCAAAGCCGCGCTCGGCGACTTCGTTGAGCCCCACGATGCCGAGCTGCGCCGTGCCGTTGGCGACCACCTGCGGGATGTCGTCGTCGCGCAGGTAGAGCACCTCGATGGGGAAATTGGCCGCTTTGGAGAGGAACTTGCGCTTGGCTTCATCGACCTGAATACCGATTTCGCGCAGCAGCTCGATGCTCTGCTCGTTGAGTCGACCCTTGGTTTGAATAGCGATTCGCAACATGGCGGGGATGTGTGAGTGGTGAGAGTGAAAAGCGGGGAACACGAAAAAAGGCTTACCGAGCGAGGTAAGCCTTCGTGCGAACAGTAACCGAAATCCGAAACACGCCGAGCCTTACCTCATCGAAGGGAGGTATGATGGTGGTGGCTGTGGTGGTGAAGCGTCATCGGGTTGCGCGCTCATCCTAGCTCCGCTCCGCGAGCAGGTCAAGATTTTTTTCGTTTTTTGTATCTCTCTGCAAGTTGCAAAATCAAATGCGACACCGAAAAGCCGCCGTAGGGCACCTTGT
>JBJEVL010000256.1:0-7035 GCA_051884335.1 Akkermansia sp.
CTGCTCCTGCTGCTCGGTCTGCTGACGCCGCTGACGGCGCAGGATACCCCCGCCCCGCCCCCCGCGCACGAACAGGCCGAGGCTCCGCTTGCTCAGGATCCCGAGCTGCTCTGCGGTCGCCTGCCCAACGGGCTGAGCTACATCATCCGCCACACCGACGAACCCGCCGGGCGCGGCAGCCTGCGGCTCTTCGTCAACACCGGCTCGCTCAACGAGGACGAGAGCAACCAAGGCATCTCGCACTTTCTCGAGCACATGGTCTTTAACGGCAGCCGCCACTTCAAGCGCGGCGAGCTCATCCCCGCCATGCAGCGGCTGGGGCTGGGCTTCGGCGGCGATGCCAATGCCTACACCAGCCTGCTGCGCACGGTCTACCAGCTCGACCTGCCCAAGCTCGACGAGCCCACCCTCGACTTCGCCTTCACCATCCTGCGCGACTTTGCGGACGGCGCCACGCTGGAGGACGAGGCGATTGACCACGAGCGCGGCATCGTCATCAGCGAGCTGAAGGTGCGCGACTCGGCCTCCTACCGCGCGGGCATCGCCGCGCTGCGCCAGCTCTGCGCGGGCACCCGCGTGCCCGACTACCTGCCCATCGGCAAGGAAGAGATTATCCGCAACGCCCCCTACGAGCTGGTGCGCCGCTACTACCGCGACAACTACCTGCCGCAGCGCATGACCGTCATCGTCACGGGCGATTTCGAGCCCGCCGCCATGGAGGAGCGCGTGCGGCGGCACTTTGCAGACATGGAGGATCGCGGCAACCCGCCGCGGCCCGACATCGGCACACCGAGCCAACTCGGCAGCACCGTGCTCATCACCCCCAACAACGAGCAGGCCGACCTGCGCCTGAATCTCAGCATCGTCGACCCGTGGACGGCGGAGGAGGACAGCCTGGAGCAGCGCGTGCGCAACCTGCCCCTGCAGCTGGCCTGCGCCATGCTCAGCCGCCGCCTGCAGCGCATGAGCAAGCAGGCCGACTGCCCCTTCAACACCGCGACGACGGGTCGGGAGGATGTGTTTGAGTGTGCCCGCGTGTTTGAGCTGAGCATCACCGCCAAGCCCGAGCGCTGGCAGGAAGCCCTCGCCGCCGCGGAGCAGGAACTGCGCCGCGCCGCGCGCTACGGCTTCAGCGCCGCCGAGTTACGCGAGCTCACCGACAGCCTTCTGGCAGCCGCCAAGCAGTCGGAGGACACGTGGAGCGGCGTGAGCAGCGACGAGATGGCCGACCTGCTGGTGGATGCCTTGGCCGAGCACGCGATTCCCACGGCACCCGCTGAGGATGCTCGGGCGCTGCGCGCGGGGCTGGCCATCGTCATGCAGATGCCCGACATCTGCCGCCGCGCCCTTGAGGAGTATGTGTCGCAGAGCGAGCGCTTCAAGCTCACCATGAGCGGCGCCGTTCCCGAGGGGATGGACGAGGGCACCTTCCGCCACGCGCTCGCCGCCTCGCAGGCGGTCGAGGTGCAGCCCGCCGAGGAAGCCGAGCTCACCCCCTTTGCCTACGAAACCCTCGGGGAGCCGGGGCAGATTGTCGCCCGCGAGGAGCTGCCCGAGCTGGGCGTCACCACCCTGCGGCTCTCCAACGGCGTGCGCGTCAACCTCAAGCCCACGGATTTTTCGCGGGGTTCCGTCGCCGTGCGTGCGGCGGTGGACGGCGGCAAACTGCGGCTCACCACCCCGGGGCTCGCCACCATGGCGCAGGCTGTCATGGCGCAGGGCGGGCTGGAGGCGCACAGCACGGAGGAGTTGCAGCGCCTGCTGGCGGGGCATCGGGTGCAGCTGCTTGTCTCTCTGGCGGCCGAGCGCTTTCTCTTTGACGGCACGGCGAGCTGCGATGATCTGGAATTGCAGTGCAAGCTGCTGGCCGCCGCCATCGCGCACCCCGGCTTCCGCCCCGAGGGCGAGCAAAGCCTGCGCCGCAAGCTCGACGCAACCTACACCAAACTGCGCACCACCCCGCAGGGCGTGCAGAGCCTGCAAGGCAACCGCGTGCTCTTCGGGCGCGACCCGCGCCTGACCATGCCCGACCAAGAGGAGGTGGAGGCGCGCAGCACCGCCGAGGTGCGCGCCGCCGTGGAGCCCTGGCTGCGCGACGGTGCCGTGGAAGTCACGCTGGTGGGCGATTTCCGCGTCGATGAGGTGCTGCCCCTGCTGGAGCGCAGCTTCGGCGCTCTGCCGCCGCGCCGCGCCGAGTTCACCCCGCTGACGGAGCAGGAGCGGCATGTGGATTTTGCCCCTGCGGCGCAGCGGGTGTTCCTCCGCTACCCCACGGAGCTGGATAAGACCATCGTGAGTCAGGTGCGCGCGGCGGGCAACGGTCGCGACCACCGCCGCAATCGGCGCCTCGCCGTGCTCGCCTCCATCGTGCGCGAAAAATTGTTCGACGGGCTGCGCGCCGAGCTGGGCGAGAGCTACTCCCCCTCGGCCCGCCTGAGCGCCAACAGCGAGCTGGACAACGCCGCCCTCATCACCACCTCCAGCGCGGGCGTGCGCGGCAACCGCATCCGCGTCAACAGCGCCATGGATGCCATTTTGGCCGACATCGGGCGCGGACAGCTCACACAGGATGATTTGGACTGCGCCCTGCGCCCCTTTGTGGCCTCGATGGACAAGACCGAGCGCGACACGGGCTTCTGGCTTGCCGGATTGACCGACCTGCAGAGCGAGCCCGAGCGCCGCGCCCTGCTGGCCGACCGCTGCAGCGATGTCCGCAGCATCACGCTGGAGGAAATCAACGAGCTGGCGCGCGAGATTTTCGGCCACGAACACGCCGTCTACCTCTTCACCGTGCCCGAGGGCACGAGCGAGACGGAGGAGGACACGGCGCCGCCCGCCGCCGAGCCGCAGCAGACCGTTGAACCGACTGACGAGCCGCAGCAGACCGCCGAGCCGCAGCAGCCCTACGCCGTCCTCATCAGCGAGGCCTGCGCTGCCGATGCCGCGTGGATGGCGGTGGCGCAAAGCCTGCTGCACAAGCACCCGCAGGCGCAGCTCTGCCCCCTGAGCGAGCTGAGCGAGGAGGCATTCACAGCGGCGCTGCGGCGCTGCGGCGCGCGGCTGGCGGCCTTGGTGGCACAGCCGCAGGAGCTGCGGCGCGAGGTTGTCACCGCCCTCAACCGCGCTGCACGCGCGGTGGACGATGACCCCTGGGGCGACTGCCTGACGGGTATCATCACTGGGGCGGATGCGGCGGCGGCGCAGCGACTGGCCTCCGATGCCGCCCCCCTGCACATCCGGCGGCTGCTGGCGACCACCAATGCGGATGCCGCGCGCTTTGAGCACAGCTGCTGCATCACCGACTGGGAGGGCAGCCCCGTGCTGGAGCAGAGCGGCTGGCAGCCGCCCACCACCACCCCCTGCCCGGAGGATGCTCTGCGCGTCTTTACCGAACAGATGGAGCAGCAGCACCCCCAGCTGCTCATCACCTCCTCGCACGCCACGCCGTTCAACCTCGAAATGCCCTTCGGCAAGGGGTTGCTCTTCTCTGCGGGAGGGCGGCTGCACGCGCTGCCGCGCGCAGCGATGGACAGCTTCCGCGAGACGGCGCTCCCCCAAGCCCTCGACGGCGACACCACGGCGCTGCGGGCGCTGGCGGCGCAGCACCCGGCGCTGACGCCGAATGATGAACCGCGCGTGTGGCTGGCGGCGGGCAACTGCCTGCTGGGCGATGCCGCCGGGAGCGCGGAAAGCATGGCGGTGACGGCGCTGAGCAGCTACGGCTGCCGCCAGCTCGCGGGCTACACCGTGCCCTCTTGGTACGGGCGCAGCGGCTGGGGCTCGCTGGGGATGTTCTTCGGCAACACCGAGGGCACCGACCTGGCCGAGGCCGTGTTCCTCAACAACCAGTTTCTGCTCTACGACACGCAGCAGCTCCATCCCCGGCTGATGTACATCGCCTTTGACGGCCCCCGCTTCAACCTGCGCGAGATGGCACAGAGCTTTGCCGCAGTGGGGGTGATGGTGAAGAAGGAGGAGCTCAAGGACGCCTTGGGGCTGGTGCACGACCGCGATGTGCTGGCGCTCTACGGCGATCCCGCCTACCGCGCCGAGCTCGACAACAGCCACGCGCGCGCGCCCTTCCGGCTGGAGTGGCAGGGGCCGCGCCGCTTCACCCTCACCGCCAACGCCGATGTGCAGGGCGAGCGCTGCGCCGTGCTCTTCCCCGCCTCGCTGCCGCGCGAAGCCGCCCGCAGCTGCGATGCACCCGATGCCGTGTTCACCAACGACTTCATCCTCTTCCCCGCGCTGAACCTGCGCAAGGGCGAGAGCCGCACCGTCACCATCCTAGGGGACTGAGCCCCGCCGCCCCGCGCGATGCACCGGCACCGGGCGGCTGCCCGCGCTCCCGCCCGTCGACTCCCCCGCACGAGCAGCTGCCCCGCCGACACACAAAACGGCACCGCCCCGCGCGGGGGACAGTGCCGTGAGGAAAAACTCAGCGTCGCTTTGCGGACGTGGCCTAAGCGCGCAGCTTAGGACTTGTAACGCAAACGCTTCTTGTGGCGGTTCTGGCGCATGCGCTTGCTGCGCTTGTGCTTGTTGATCTTGGCCTTACGTCTTTTCTTAAGCGATCCCATAATCGGTGATGATGTCGTTTGTTGTTCCTCCACCCAAGGAGGGAGACGGTGTGCCGGGAAGGCACCTGTTCGGCGCTTGCGCGCCGCAGGTGCGTATTTAATCCTTTTCGCCCCCCAAAGTCAAGCCGAAACGCTGTTTAGCATGTCATGAGCAGCGATTTTCTGCGCTGCCGAAGCACACAGCCCGGGCAGCACCCGCTCGGCAAACCACGCGCGCAGCAGCGCCGACACCCCGCAGCCGGACGAGACATGACCGCCGTGCGCGCGCAGCCATGCCCGCACCTCGGGGTGCGCATCGGCCGGGCAGGCGCAGTAAGCCTCGGGGAAATGGCGGAACGCATCCAAATCGTTGTGCCCGTCGCCCGCAATCAGCAGATGCGCGGCCGGCACCGACCACGAGCGCGCCACGAGCGCCAGCGCCGTGCCCTTGTGGTAGCGCGCATCGGACAAGCGCATGTAGCGCCCCGCACGCTGGGTGGCCACGCCGGGCCAAGTCGCCGTCAGCGGCTGCAGCAACTCGGCGATGCGAGCCAACGTCGCGGCATCCTCGGCCTCGATCGAAAGCGGGTCACGCGCGGCAAACTCCCAGCGCAGCTCGGGGTGCTGCGCCGCCAGCGAGCTCATGGCGCGCTGCAAGAGCGGTGCCAGCCGGGTGCGCAGCTGCAAATTGGCCTCGCGCGCCTCGGCATTGGGCGCGTCGAGAGGGCGCAGGCAGCCCTCCGCATCGCTCACATAGGCGTAGCGCTCGGTCGTGCAGAGAAAATCCGGCAAACAGGGAGCAGCCGGCAGCAGATCCCCGCAGAGGTAGGGCAGGCTGCGCCCGGTGTTGATGCCCCAGCGCACGCCGTAGGGGCGCCACGCGCGCATCAGCTCCCAAAAAGTCGGGTCGATGGGGGGCGACGACTCCCGCCGCAAGGTGCCGTCGTAGTCCAGCGCAATGAGCCAACGGCAGGGCTCGCTGCCACCCGCAGCGCGCCCCGGCGGCACCGTGCCCTCCTCTACCCGAGCACTCATTTCTTCTTCGGCGCGGGGGCTTTCGTTGCCGGCTGCTTGCCGCGAAGCGTGCTGCGCTTGCTGCTGTCCGCCGGCTTGGCGGCGGGCTTGGCGGCGGGCTTGGCCGCTGCCTTCGGCGCGGCGGCGGGAGCTGCCGCACTGCGCGGAATCTCCTTTTTCTCGATCTCCTTCAGGGCAAAGGCCTGTTTCTGCGGCGCCCGCACCCCCGCGGCCAGCTGCTCCGACACCTTCTTTTTGGTGTCAACCTTGTAGCTGCTGTCGACCGCATCGGCGGGCATTTGCTCGCCCCCGCGGCGCATGTGAATCTCCACACGGCGGTTAAGCGCCTGCTGCTCCTTGGGCAGCGTGTTCTCGGCCAGCGGCTGGCTGTTGCCGCAGGAGCGGATGTAGACATACTGCACGGGGATGTTGTTCTCCATCAGCCACGCGCGCACGGCCGCCGCGCGCTGCAAGCCCAGCAGGGCGTTGTAGTCCGGCGAACCCAGGCTGTCGGTATGCCCCTCGATGAGGAAGTAGGTCTCGGGGTTCTTGCGGATGAGCGCCGCGAGTTGCAGCATGGTGATGCGCGCCGAGTTGCGCAGCTGGCACTCGTCGAACCCGAACAGCAGGTCGGCCCCCAGGCGCGCCACGCCCGAGCTCGAGCCCAGATTTTCCTCGCCCATGAGCTGCGCGAGACTGCGCGTGTCGGCAGGCATCTCGCGCCCCTGCTCGGCGGCGTTGCGGCGCAGCTCCTGCTCCACCGTGTCGGTCGCCTCCGCCAGCTCATCGGGCGGCGCCTCGCCCTGCACAATGACATCGTTCGTGTTGAGCGGCGCCGGCTCGGCCACCGCCATCTCCCGCACATCGAGCGGGTCGGCGTGGAACACATCCGCCTCGAGCTGCGCGGGCTTCATCTCGCTCGCCTCGACGCTCTCGCTCTGCTCATACACGGGGCGGGGCGCGGGCAGCTCCGTCTTGCCGGGCGCCATGTCCATCTCCGGCACATCGACATCGAGCAGGTCAATCTCCAGCGGCTCGTGCACAATCTCCTGCGGCTCCGGCGGAGTCTCGGGCGGCTCGGGCTCAGCCTGCTCGACCTCCACCTCGCGGGGCTTGATGAACACGCGCTTTTCCTCGTTGAGCACGCGCTCCGGGTTGAGCAGCTTGTCGAGCTCCAAATGGAACAGAGAGGGCGCCCAAAGATACAGCAGCAGGTGCACCACGGCGGCAATCACCCCGGCGGCAACGGCCACGGGCGTCATGTCGCGCTGGCGGGTCAGCTCGTAGCCGTGGCGGCGGCGGTTGCTCACCTTGGGCAAAGCCACCCGATCGGGGAGCGGTTTCCGCGTGAGATGCAGCGCAGCGAGCGTGATGCGCGCTGCTCCTCGCGGGGAATGCTGGTCTCGGGAATGATGCACGGCGGTCAGAGAGGAAGATGAGCTCCTAATTTGGGGGGGGCGGG
>JBJEVL010000257.1:0-1727 GCA_051884335.1 Akkermansia sp.
GCAGGAGACGAGCTTGTGGTCGATGACCGCCTGTTCAAGCGCACTGTTGAGCGGGCCGCTGTTGCCGATGCAGGTGGTGCAGCCGTAGCCCACGATGGAGAAGCCGATGCTGTCCAGCGCTTCGGTGAGCCCGTTGTTGGCAAAGTAGCGCGCGGCGATGCGCGAGCCCGGCGCGATGCTGGTTTTCACATGCGCCGGAACGCGCAGACCACGCGCGGCGGCCTTTTGCGCCAGCAGCCCGGCGGCGAGCATGAGCCCCTCGTTGCTGGTATTGGTGCAGGAGGTGATGGCCGCCACGAGGATGGAGCCGTCGTGCAGCGTGACCTCGTGCGCGGTGTCGGCCTCGGGATTGCCCGCATCACCCCGCATGGTGAGGCTCACGCCCTCGCCGCGCTGCGGGGCGCCGTAGGTGTCGCGGCAGATGGCGGCAAAGCTCTCCTTGAGCTCGCGCAGCGGGATGCGATCCTGCGGGCGCTTGGGTCCGGCCACGGAGGGCTCGATGCTGCCGAGGTCGAGCTCCAGCACGTCTGTGTAGTCCAGCTGCCCCTTCTGCGGCATGCCGAAGAGCCCCTGCGCGCGGAAGTAATTTTCGGCGGTGACGACCTGTTCCTCGCTGCGTCCCGTGGCGCGCAGGTAGGCGGCGCTCACTTCATCGAAGGGGAAGAAGCCCATCGTCGCGCCGTACTCGGGGGCCATGTTGGCAACGGTGGCGCGATCCGGCAGGGAGAGCGAAGCGGCGCCCTCGCCGAAGAATTCCACAAACTTGCCCACCACGCCGCGGCGGCGCAGCATCTGCGTGATGTGCAGCGCCAAATCCGTGGCGGTCACACCCTCGCGCAGCTTGCCGCTCAGGCAGACGCCGATGACCTCGGGCACCAGGAAGGTGACGGGCTGCCCCAGCATGCCGGCTTCGGCCTCGATGCCGCCCACGCCCCAGGCCACAATGCCCAGGCCGTTGATCATGGTGGTGTGCGAGTCCGTGCCCACGAGGGTGTCGGGGTACCACACGCCCCCGCTCTCCATGACGCCGCGGGCGAGGTGCTCGAGATTCACCTGGTGCACGATGCCCGTTCCGGGCGGCACCACGGAAAAGGTTTTGAAAGCCTGCTGTCCCCACTTGAGGAACTCGTAGCGCTCGGTGTTGCGCTCAAACTCGCGCGTCAGGTTCTTGCGGTAGGCCTCGGGGAAGCCCGCCCAGTCCACCTGCACCGAGTGGTCGACCACCAGATCGACCGGCACCAGCGGCTCCATGTCCGCCGGGTTCTTGCCGAGGTCGCCGACGGCGGCGCGCATGGCGGCCAAATCCACCAGCAGCGGCACTCCCGTGAGATCCTGCAGAATGATGCGCGCCACGGTGAAAGGCACTTCGTAATGCCCGGGAGCAGCGGCATTCCACCCCGCGAGGTTGCGGACATCCGCCTCCGTCACCTTGAGCCCGTCGCAGTTGCGCAGCAAGCTCTCCAGCACGATGCGGATGGAGACGGGCAGACGCCCGATGCCGGGGAAGCCTTGCTCGGCCAAGGCGGGCAGGGAGTAGAATCGGGCCTCGGTGCCCGCGCCGGTGGTGAAGCTGCGTAAGGTGTTCATGGCGTGAGAGGTTTTGCGGGGAGTATACACGCTTTTTCCGCGATTGCAAGCGAAAAAGCCGTTTTCCGTATGCTCACCCTCGGCGCCGCATTGCCTCAAAAAAAAACGCACCGAAGCAGGGGAAGCAAGAAAACGCCGTC
>JBJEVL010000258.1:0-1722 GCA_051884335.1 Akkermansia sp.
TTCAGCTCCGGCGGCGGCGCAGGCCGGCGGCGAGCTCGCGCAGCTCGGGCACGCGCAGCAGCCAGCAGGCAGCTAGGTACAGCAGCCCCGCCGCCGCGCCGCCGAGCGCCAGACTGCCGAAGCGGGCGGCGAAGCTCCAGGCCAGCCAATCCTGCACGCGGACGAAGAGCCCCGCGCTCAGGCAGCCTCCCGCCAGCAGCGCCCCGGCGACGAGGATGCGCAGCAGCCCCGGGATGAGGATGCGGCAGGCCATGCTGCCCAGCAGGTGCCGCAGGTAGAAGAAGTAGAAGAGGAAGTTGAGGCTGGTGATGACGGAGGTGGTGAGGGCGAGGTAGGAGGCGGGCATGCCCCACACGATGACAAAGACATAGTTGAGCCCCACGGAGATGCCGCAGGCTACGAGGGCGAGGAGGGCGGGCGCCCAGGGTTTTTCGAGGGCGAGAAAGACGGGTTGCAGCACTTTCATGCCCGCATAGCCCAGCAGGCCGATGGCGTAGGTGGAGAGCACGCTGCCCATGAGCAGGGAGGCCTCGGCATCGAAGCGCCCGCGCTGGAAGAAGACGCTGACGATGGGCACGCCCCAGCAGAGCAGAAAGACGGCGGAGGGGACGGCGAAGAGGGCGACGAAGCGCAGGGCGCGGGCGAGGTGCTCGGCGATGGCGCTGTTGCCGCGCGTGAGAGTCATGCGCGAGACGGAGGGCAGCACGACCATGCCCACCGCCACGCCGAAGAGGGCGACGGGGAGTTGCCAGAGGTGGAAGGCGCCGGAGAGGGCGGTGACGCTTCCGGCGGGCAGGTAGAGGGCAAAGGCGGTGTTGATGAAGATGTTGGTCTGCGTGATGCCGGCGGCGATGACGCCGGGGAGCATGAGGTACCAGACTTTGCGGGCGAGGGGGTCGGTGAAGTGCCACCACCTGCCCTGCCACCGCAGGCCGATGTCCCAGTGCGGGCGGTAGCCCTCGCGGCGCAGTTTGGGGAGTTGGACGGCGATTTGTGCCGCGCCGCCGCAGACGACGGCGATGGCGAAGCCGTAGAGGGCGTCTGCGCCGAAGCCGGGGTCGATGCACCAGCCGAGCAGGCAGCCGAGCCCGATGGTAGTCAGGTTGAAGGCGGCGCTGGCCAGGTTGGGCAGCCCGAAGATGCCGAAGACGTTGAGCGCCCCCATGCACAGAGCGGAGAGCGAGGCGAAGAGGATGAAGGGCCAGATGATGCGGCAGAGGTCGGTGGCGAGCGCCATGTAGCTGCGCGCTTCGACGCGCAGGGCGGGCTGGGCGCCGCTCGGCTGCCCCAGCGGCAGGCGGGTGCCGACGCTGAGCTTGCGCAGCTCGCTGACGCGCACGCAGCTTTGGGGGCTGAGCCCTGCCAGCGTGGCATCGGCGGTGAAGCGGGCTTCCGGCAGCCCGTCCGCATCCTCGCGCAGCCCCTCATAGGTGGCGTAGACCTGCGCGGCGGCGGGGGCTCCCTCCGGGCTTTGCAGCACGAGCCGCGCGCGCTCGGGGTAGAGCGCCTGCATAAAGACGCCCGCGAGCAGCACGCCCGCCGCCACAATCACCAGCATGAGGGAGCTGAGTTGGGAGACGATGCGGTGGGCGAGCGCCCATGCGGCCGCGCGACCGCTCTGCTGCTCGGTTTTGCTCATGACGCTGGTGAAGCTCTGCGAGAGGGCTCCCTCCGCGAACATGTCGCGCAGCATGTTGGGCACGCGAAAGGCGGTGAGGAAGG
>JBJEVL010000259.1:0-6880 GCA_051884335.1 Akkermansia sp.
AAAATGCCCGCAGGCGGTGCTTTCAGGCATCGGGCAGTTCAGTTCGGCTGCGCGGTGCTCAGGTCGCGCTCGACCATCGCGTAGGCGCTGTGGTTGTGAATCGACTCAAAGTTCTCGGCCTCCGCGCGATACCAGCTGAACGCCTGGTAGCGCTCGGTAGCGACGGCGATGTTGCGCACGAGATCCTCCACAAAGACCGGGTGTTCGTAGGCATAATCCGTCACAAACTTCTCGTCGGGGCGCTTGAGCAGGCTGTAGAGCTGGCAGCTGGCACAGCCCTCCACCAGGTCGATGAGATCCTCAATCCACACGGCGGCGCCCGCAAAGCGCACGGAGTAGGTGACGAGCCCCCGCTGGTTGTGCGCGCTGTGCTCGCTCATGGCCTTGGAGCAGGGGCAGAGCGTCGTGACCGGCACCCGCAGCGTGAGGGTGAAGCGACCGGGGCGGTCGCGCTCGGCATCAATCTCGTAGCGCACGTCGTAGTCCATCATGCCCTCCTTGCCGCTGACCGGCGCTTTCTTGAGCCGGAAGAAGGGAAACTCGATTTCCACATGCGCGCGGCGGGCGTTGAGCTTGGTCAGCAGGCGGTTGGGGAGCCGCACGGCGGTGTGGACATCCAGGTAGCGCTTGTGCTCGTGCAGTGCCTCCACAAAGCGGCTCATGTGGGTGCCCTTGTACTGCTCGGGCAGGTCGACCATGAGGGCGACGGTCGCCACGGTGGATTGGGTGCGCCGCTCCTTGTCGCTGACGATGATGGGGAAGCGGATGCCGCGCACGCCGACGCGATCGATGGCGATTTGGCGGGTGTCCCGCTCCATCTGCATGTCCTTGAGCTCTTTCATGGTATCGGCAGCGTCGGCTGAGATGGAAACGAGAGGAGCTTGCAAGCCCCTTGCGGCTTACAAGCTCCCTCTGTCAACGACATCAGGCCGTCGAGACTCCTCTTGGGGAAGAGGGAATAGGGGGGTTAGGGAAGCAGGTTGACAGCACGAGCACGGCGGATTTCGCGCGTGATCTTGCGGTGCATCTTGGCGGAGACGCCGGTGACGCGGCGGGGCAGAATCTTGCCCGTCTCCGAGGTGAACTTGGAAAGGAATTCGGGGTTGGTCATGTCGACGGCGCCGGCGGGGATGTCGAGGCGGCGGCGGGGCATGCAACGGTTGCAGGTGCGGAAGCGGATGCGGCTTTGGACGCTGTGGAATTCTCCCATCATATCGGTAATCAGTCGGTAAAGAGTTAGCGCATTTCGCGATGCAGGGTGCGACGCTTCAGGAAGGGGTTGAACTTAATCTTCTCCAGACGCCCGGGGGTGCGCTGGCTCTTCTTGTTGCGGGTGGTGACGTAGCGGGAAGGCGTCTTGCCCTCCGCCTTGGCCTCCGTGCATTCCAAAATGATGATATCTCTAGGCATATTGGCGTGATGTTGACTTGCGGGGGCAGATTGTACCTTAATTTTCGTCGTCGTCAAGCGAAATCGCGTTTTCTATGTCATTTTGCAGTCCGGCGTAACCGACGCGGTCGTTGTTGCGGGCCTTGTAATTGGCATAGGAACCGTATTTTTTCTCGTATTCCTCCTGGCATTTGACGGTGAGGCGGCAGAAGGGGCGCACCTGCAGGCGCTTCTTGGGGATGGGGTCGAGGGAAATCTCGCAGATGCCGTAGTAGCCGCGGCGAATGCGCTCCAGCGCGGCATCGATCTCAAAGAGCTGCTCGCGATCCTTGTCGAGCAGGCGGATGGTGAGGTCGCGCACCTCGGCCTCGCTGCCGGCATCGCCGATGTGCTGCCCGGAGGAGGAGGAGACATTCGAGGCGCCGCTGCGCAGGTGATCGCGCGTGACATTCTGCATGTTGGGAAGCAATTCATCGCGCAGCTTGAGCAGGGCTTGGCGCTGCTGCTCCAAAAAGGCGGGCCACTCGGAATCTGCCTTGAGCAGCGCAAGGGTGGCGCGCAGTTTGACGACTCGGGCCTTCTCCTCGGGGGTCAGCGTATCCTTGGACGATTTCTTCGACTTGGATGTCGCCTTGGCTGTCGATTTGCCCGCGGGTTTCGGGCTTTCCTGTGCAGCGGGCTTCGGAGAAGCGGGTTTTTTCTCGGGCTTCGCGGCGGCTTGGGCGGGCGCCTTGGCGGCGGGCTTCGCGGCGGCTTGGGCGGGCGCCTCAGCGGCAGGCTTGGCAGCGGGTTTCGCGGCGGCCTTGGCGGGTGCCTTGGCGGCGGGTTTCGCGGCGGCCTTGGCGGGCGCCTTGGCGGCGGGTTTCGCAGCGGCTTGGGCGGGCGCCTTGGCGGCGGGTTTCGCAGCGGCCTTGGCGGGCGCCTTGGCGGCGGGCTTCGCAGCGGCCTTGGCGGGCGCCTTGGCAGCGGGCTTCGCAGCGGCTTTGGCGGGCGCCTTGGCAGCGGGTTTCGCAGCGGCCTTGGTCGCAGCTTGTTCAGTCGGCAGGGGCTCTGTTGTTGCAGCAGCCTTGGTACCGGGTTTTGCCGCCGCCTTGGTCTTGGCGGCGCTTGTCCGGGGGGCCGTCTTGGTCTTGGCGGTGCCTGTCGTGGGGGCTTGTTTCTTGGGGGTGGCCATGGTTGTTGCAGAGGGGGTCAGAGTTGATGCCGCTTGCGCTGCCTTGGTGATTTGTTCGCTAATAGCACAGCGGCAGAGTAAAAGCAAGCGGAAAATGACAGATAATGTGCCATGCGCCGAGAAGAACGGGGCGCATGCGTCATGCCGGGCGCTTCGCGCGCTTTTCCGATTGCCCGAATGGGCACTTTTTGCTACGATAGGAGAGCATGATGCACGAGCGTACGATGGGAGTGTTGATGCCGCTGTTTTCGATGCGGCGCGCGGGCGATGCCGGAATCGGCGGCCTGATGGCTCTGGGGCAGTGGGGGGGCGGGGCGGCGGCGGACCGCGTGGGCTTTTTGCAGATTCTGCCCGTCAACGCGCTGGGGCGGGATGATGTCCCCTCGCCCTACTCGGCCATCAGCTCGGTGGCGCTGGAGCCCCTGTACCTGAGCCCGGAGCGCGTGCCCGGCATGCCCGCGGATCGCGACCCCTACCCGGAGGAGGCGCCGCCCCTGCAGCGCCCCGGCGGGCGCGATTGGACGGACTACGCGCGCGTGCGGCAGTACAAGGAGTTTTGGCTGCGCCGCGCCTGGGAGCGCTTCGAGAGCGACGCGTCTTTCGCGCCCCTGCGCGCGGAGTGCGCGGCGTGGTGCGCGGAGCAGGGGAGCTGGCTGGAGGATTTTGCCGCCTTTGTGGTGGCGAGCACAGCCTCCGGCACCATCGCCTGGTGGCACTGGCCCGAGCAGAACCCGGATGTGATCCGCCACTACGCCCGCTCCTCCGATGTGGCGGATGCCGCCTTCCGCTACACCTGCTGGCAGCAGTGGCTCTGCGCGCGCGAGTGGGCTTTGGTGCGCGCGCATGCGGATGCGGCGGGGGTGCAGCTGATGGGCGATGTGCCCATCGGGGTGTCCGTCGCCTCGGCGGATGTGTTTTTCGAGCGCCACCTGTTCGACCTGTCGTGGAGCGGCGGCGCCCCCGCCGAGGGCAATTTTGCGGAGGACCCCTTCACCGCCAAGTGGGGGCAGAACTGGGGGATTCCCCTCTACCGCTGGGATGTCATGGCGCAGGACGGCTACGCATGGTGGGGGCGGCGCGTGCGTAAGCTCAGCGAGATGTTCCGCATGTGCCGCATCGACCACATTCTGGGCTTCTACCGCATCTACGCCTTCCCGTGGATGCCCGAGCGCAACGCCGAGTTTCTCCCCCTCAGCCCCGACGAGGCCGCCGCGCGCTGCGGGGGGCGCCGCCCGGGCTTCCGCCCCCGGGGCGACTGGGAGGCCGAGGATCGCCGCGCCAACCTGCAGCAGGGCGATCACCTGTTGCGGCAGCTGCAGGCAGCGGCACCGCAGTTGCAGCTCATCGGCGAGGACCTGGGCTGCGTGCCCGACTACGTGCGCCCCGACCTGTCGGCGCTGCGCATCGCGGGCTACAAGATCCCGCACTGGGAGATCGACGCGCAGCAGCGCATCGTGCCGGGCAGCCGCTACAACCCCTGCTCCTTTGCCACCTACGCCACGCACGATTTCCCGCCGCTCTGCAGCGATTGGAACGACTGGTACATGGCGGTGGCTCACGCGCGCGATGTGGCGTATGACGAGACGCTCTCGCCCGATGAGATTCGCGACGCCCTGCTGGCGGGGCGCGACTGCGGACGCGTGCTGGTTTGGCTGGGAGATTTTGCGGGGCTGACGCGCGAGCAGAGCCTCGTGCCCTGGAGCAGCGTCATCAAAGAAGCCCTGCTGCGCGCCCTCTGCGCCTCGCGCTCGAATCATGCCGCGCTCATGTGGACGGAGCTCTTCGATGTGCCCGTGCGCCTGAACACCCCCGGCACCTGCGGCGGCGCCAACTGGCGCGCGCGCATGCCCTTCACCGCCGCCGAGGCCGCCGAGCTGCCGCAGAGCGCGCTGCTGGAGCGCCTGATTCGCGAGAGTAACCGAGGTTGAGTTTGTTATGCAGGAGATAGTCATTGCGGGGTTAGCGCTGTTGTGCGCGGGCTTGCTGGCGGCGTGGTGGCGCGCACGCGGACGCGCGGAGCGGCTGAGCCGCGAGCTGGCGGTGCAGCAGCAGCTGAGTGCGGAGCGGGATCGCCGCCGCGCTGAGGATCGGGAGCTGCTGGAGCGGCAGTTCCGCGCGCTGGCGGCGGACATGCTGGCGGAGAGTAGTCGGCAGCTCCGCTGCGACAGCGGGGAGCAGCTGCGCGGCGTCCTGCAGCCGCTGCGCGAGCAGCTGGCGGGGCTGGGCAGGGCGGTGGCCGACACCCGCGCGGACGCGGCGGCGCGCAAGGCGCAGCTCGAGACCGTCATCCGCGAGATGATGGCGCAGACGCAGCAGATCGGGCAGGACGCCGTGAACCTCACGCGCGCGCTCAAGGGCGATTCCAAGCAACAGGGCGATTGGGGCGAGATGATTCTCGAATCCGTGCTGGAGAAGAGCGGGCTGGTGAAGGGCGAGCATTATGTGACGCAGGAGTGCGTCAACGACGCGGCGGACGGCCGCCGCCTGTACCGCTTGGATGTGCGCGTGCTCATGCCTCAGGGGCGCAGCGTGATCATCGATTCCAAGGTGTCGCTGACGGCCTACGCCGACTATGTGGCGGCGGAGGATGAGCCGACGCGCGAGGGCGCGCTCAAGGCGCATGTCGCCTCGGTGCGCAGGCACATCGACGAGCTGGCGCAGAAGCCCTATGCGCGTCTGGTGAGCGGGGCGCTGGATGTTGTGCTGATGTTTGTGCCGAACGAGGCGAGCTACATGCTGGCGTTGCAGCGGGAGCCCTCGCTGCTGCAGCGGGCTTTTCGCCAAAAAATTCTGCTCATCAGCCCCACAAATCTGATCATGGTGCTGCAGCTGGTCTACCGCCTGTGGCAGAGCGAGCAGCAGCACCGCAACGTGGAGAAAATCGTCAATGTCGCCACGGGGCTGTACGAGAAATTTGCGGGCTTTCAGGACACGTTCGACGGCGTGGAGAAAAATCTGACGGATGCCCTGGCCGCCTACCAAAAGGCCAAGGGGCAGCTCTACACCGGCTCCGGCAATTTTTTGAAGCGGGTGGAGAGCCTGCGGCACATGGGAGTGAGCCCCAAGAAATGCCTCCGCACGGAGGAGCCGGGCGAGTGAGCCGCGCGCGCCGGCGGCGCATAGCGTCCCACCGGCGCGCGGCTTTGGTCCCCTGGTGCTTTATTCCGGCACAGCGCAGGTTGATCATCGCGCCCTGCTCCCGGCGCGCGTTTGTTGCTGCCCATCTTCCTGCCCGGGGCAAAGCGTTTTGGGGGCGGGGCAGGCGGCATGGCCGCCGCAAGGAGCCGCAGGCCGGCAGAACAAAGAGAACAAAAACCCCCTCCCCAAAAGTCGCGCGGGGAGGGGGATTCCCAAGGGTTTGTGCGGAAAAAACACGAAAAACAACAAACCCGGGGAAAGGGAATGCGCCTTAGGCGCGGCGGCGGCGGCGTGCTGCCATGCCGACCAAGGCCAGCAGGCTCAGCGTGGCCGTAGCAGGCTCGGGAGTGCGAGCAATAAGCGTTACCTGATTCGTACCGGCTGTGGCGTCATTGGTGCCGAGATAGACACCTACCTCCCCTACAGCCAATTCGATGGTGCAGGCTGAATTGGTGTAGTATGTGTTGTTGCTCATGTACACGCGTCCCACGGATATTAAGCCATCGGCGGAAGCGTCGTTGAGCGTCAGACTCTGTGCCGATACGCGGGAAAGGTTCCAAATGGCTGTGCCGGCTGATCCCCCCGTGTAATCCATCGCACCGTCGATCAGCACGCGGGTGTAATAGCCGTTATCAACCGTTGCCAACTGCTCGGCGGTGACCGTCGCCCCGAATGTCAGGCTCGTCAGCGCATTGCTGGGATTGAAAGAACCACCATAATATGTATTCGTCGATGTCGTTGTCACCAACTTACCATTTTCCTCGAAATTCATCGTCAGGCTTGTGGGCTTGGTATAGCCATCCTCCGCATTGCCACTCGCGTCCACGTTAGCATATATGTTGGCGATGGTAAGCTCACTACTAACGGTAAAGTTAATAGTCTCGCCGTTCATAATGATGGATTGGTTGGCGTATGTTTCCGCATCCAGCACAGCACCATCAGTTGGGGCGAGGATGTCCCCATCTGCGGCGGCGGCGAGTGTGCAGCCAACGGCAAACATTGTCAAAATGAATGTTTTTTTCATATCGTATCTTGAGGATTTCGTGTTGTGAACCGGATGAGTTCCACCCACCCATGCTTTCCGGCGGGGCAGAACGCCCATCAACGCCCCGCAGTATACAGCATTAACAAAGCTGTGGCGGCAAAGCCATTGAGCACCAACACGATGCGGATTGCTCC
>JBJEVL010000260.1:0-6827 GCA_051884335.1 Akkermansia sp.
CACCAGAATGTGCACGGCGCGGTGCATCAGCCCCCCGTCGTGCACCTCGCGGCGCGTGGCGCGACGCAGCACCCTGTCCTCCGCATCCACCACATCGAAAAGCTCCTCGTCCCGCTGCGCCACCTCCGCCAGCGGGTGCGGGTCATAGGCGCGGGTCAGCGCTGCCCATTGCGCCAGCGAGAGCTCCTCCGGGCGCGCCTGGGGCGCGATGCCCACCTGCGTCGCCACCTGCTCCCAAGGCGGCTCGGCGGGCAGCTGCTTGTGCATCTGCTTGCGGCGCTGGGCAAAGCAGCGGCGCATGAGCTCATCGGCCAGGCGGTGGTCGTAGGGCGGCAGCTCCAGCGGGTTGCGCGGGGTGAGCAGCATCACCGTCGAATCAATCTTCGGGCGGGGCGAAAAAGCCTCCGGCGGGATGGTCTTGAGCGCGCGCGGCACCCAATCCATCTGCACGCGCAGCGAGAGCAGCCCGAACGCCTCGTCCCCCGGCTGCGCCAGAATGCGGTCGATAAACTCCTTTTGCAGCATCACCACCGCGCGTGACACCGCGCAGGGCGCCGTCAGAAAGTTTTGCAGAATGGCACCCCCCGCGCTGTAGGGCAGGTTGCCGATGAACTTCACGGGCTGCTCGGCAAAGAGCGGGCGCGGGTCCCAGCTCGCGCCGTCCGCACGGATGACCTCCACCTGCGGCTGATCCGCCCAGCGGCGGCGGTGGTAGTCGGCCAGCCGCGCATCGTACTCCACCAGCACGAGCTTGCGGCAGAGCGGCGCGATGTGCTCCGTGAGCGCCCCGGTGCCGGGACCCACCTCCACCACGCAGTCGCCGGGCTCGATGTCGAGCTGCGCCACAATCCACTTGGCCACATTCTCATCAATCAGGAAATTCTGCCCCAAAGCCTTGCTGGGGCTGACTCCGGCCTCCGCGAGCACCTCGAGAATCTGCGTCTTGTTCATGAGCGGTCAGCGGGCGTTGAGATAGTTGACAATGCCGCGCCCCACAGCCTCGGCGTAGCGGATGGCGCCCTGCTTGCTGCCCAGGAAACGCGCGTGCTCGGGGTTGGAGAGGAAGGCCGCCTCGGTGATGACGGCGGGCACATAGCTCTCGTTGCAGGTGTTGAGCCAGTCGCCGCCGCCGCGCCGCCCGTCGTTGCGCAGGATGACGCCGCAGGGCTCACCGTGGTTTTCCATGGGCGGCTTGCCGTTGAAGATGCTGCGGTCAATCTCGGCCGCCATGGCAAAGGCAAGATCGCCGCCCTCGGCGTTGCAGTACATAGCCCCCTTGTTGTAGACCTGCCAGCGCTCGCTGTTGCTGTTGTGGTGCAGGAACACGACGCAGGCGGGCTGCTGGTCGAGCGCCCAGTCGGCGGAGAGCATCCCTACCGCCATGCGCCGGGGGTGGTGCCTGCTGAGGTAGATGGCTGTGGGATCGGGGCTGTTCACATGGTGCACCTGCGCGGCCTCAGCGGCGCGGCGCAGCTCGGGATCCGTCGGCATGGCGGCGCGGTTGCAGATGCGCACTTCGTAGCCCGCAGCCTCGATGACGCGCTTGGTGTACAGGCAGTAGCGGTACCAGAAGTCGCATTCTTCGATGGCACCGTAGCGCGCGTCGGGCGTGCGCGCCCCCTGACCGCCCGCGCCGGGCTTGTACCAGTGCCCGATGTCGAGCACCACCACGCGGCTGTGGCGCACTTGCGCGCGCATCTGCTGCTGCACACAGCCGCCGAGCAGCAGGGGGAGGAACAGGAAGAGGAGGTAGCGAAACATGCGTGTCGTCAGAGGGGAAGAGAACCCTGCGCCCCCGCGGGAGAGGCGCCGATCTTGGCATAGGCGGCGGGGAGCGCCTCGCGCCCGCGCGGCGTGCGCTTGATGTAGCCCTGCATGATGAGGAACGGCTCGTGCACGTCCTCGATGGTGGATTCGTCCTCGCCCACGGCCACCGCCAGCGAGCCCAGCCCCACGGGACCGCCGTTGAACTTGTAAATCATCGTCTCCAGCAGGCGCTTGTCCATCTCGTCCAGCCCGTCATCATCGATGTCGATCATATCCAGCGCCGCCTGAGCCACCTCGGCGCTGATGCATCCGTCGGCGCGCACCTGCGCAAAGTCGCGCACCCAGCGCAGCAGAGCGTTGGCCACGCGGGGCGTGCCGCGGCTGCGCCGCCCGATGGCGACGGCGCCCTCCGCCGCGAGGTCGATGTCCAAAATGCCCGCCGAGCGTTGCAGGATGCGGCAGAGCTCCTCCACCGAGTAGTAGTCCAGCCGGTTGACCAGCCCGAAGCGCGAGCGCAGCGGCCCCGTGAGCATCCCGGCGCGCGTGGTGGCACCCACCAGTGTGAACTTCGGCAGGTTGAGGCGGATGGAGCGCGCGTTGGGCCCTTGGTCAATGATGATGTCGAGCCGGAAATCCTCCATCGCGGGGTAGAGATACTCCTCGATGGCGGGGGCGAGGCGGTGGATCTCGTCGATGAAGAGCACATCGCCGCGCTCGATGTTCGTCAGGATGCCCGCCAAATCGCCCGCCTTGTCAATCTGCGGTCCGCTGGTCGTGTGCAGCTTGTGCCCCACGGCGTTGGCGATGATGTTGGCCAGGGTGGTCTTGCCCAGCCCCGGGGGACCGCTCAGCAGCACATGGTCGAGCACATCGCCGCGCAGCTTGGCCGCCTGCACCATGAGCAGCAGGCGCTCCTTGACTTTTTCCTGCCCGCAGAACTCGTTGAATGCGGGGGGGCGCAGGGACACATCGAAGCTCGTGGTCGGAGCCTCGCTCATGCGGGTGTAGAGGGAATCGGAACTCATGGGGTAGGGAAAAGGGGGAAGCGGTTGACCCGCTTCCCCCGAAACGGGTGCGCGGACGCGCCGGATCAGTACACGTCCTTCTGGTAGCGCTTGGCGGCCTTCATCGCGGCGAGGTAAGCGGCGGCCTCCTCGGGGGTCTTGCCTCCCTGTTCGGCGATGATGCTCAGCAGCGCCGCCTCCACATCCTTGGCCATGCGGTTGGCATCGCCGCACATGTAGAACGCCGCGCCCTGCTCCAGCCACTGCCAGATTTCGGCGGCGGCCTGCGTCATGAGGTGCTGCACGTAAATCTTGTACTCCTGATCGCGGCTCCACGCCACGGAGAGCTTGAGCTTGCCCGCATCCACCAGCGCCTGCAGCTCATCCTCGTAGCAGCCGTCCGTTGCCTTGTAGGGATTGCCGAAGAAGAACCACATGCCGCCCGTGGCGCCGTCGTGCACGCGCTGCTGCATGAACGCGCGGAAGGGCGCGATGCCCGTGCCGGGACCCACCATGATGATGGGGGTGCTGCCGTCCTCGGGCAGGCGGAAATTCTTGTTGCTGTGCACAAAGACCTTGGCTTTGTCCCCCGGCTGCAGGCGGTCGGCCATGAAGGTGGAGCACACACCGTTGCGCTTGCGCGTGGTGCCCGTCTTGGGCAGGTAGCGCACCGCACCCACGCAGAGCGAGACCTGACCCGGCACGGCGTCGGGGCTGCTGGCGATGGAGTACAGGCGGGCGTTCATCTTGCCGAGGATGGCGGTGAAGGCGGCGGCATCGGCAAAGTGCGCCGTCATCTCGGGATCCTCCGCCAGATCGAGCAGGTCGCGACCCCAGCAGAAATCCTTGAGGGCATCCTTGTCGGCCAGAATGGCGGCGAGCTTCTCACTGCCCGCCACGGCGTTCCACTTGGTGAGCACGCCCTTCTTCAGCCCCGTGATGTCGTAGGTGGTGATGAGCGCCTCGCGCAGGGTGGCGCTGCTGCCGTCGGGCAGGGTGACGGCGGCGGAGGGGTCGAGCGCGAGCGCGGCGATCAGGGCATCGACCAGCGCGGGGTCGTTGTTGGGCAGCACGCCCAGCGCATCGCCCGTGGTGTAGCTCAGCCCCGAACCCTCCAGCGAGTAATCAATGTGGATGGTTTCCTTGGCGCTGCCGGGCTTGGTGACGGGACGGACTCCCAGCACCGTGGCCGGGAACGGATTTTTCATGCTGTAGGGTTCCATGGTGAGAGAATATCAGATATGTAAGGATTCTGCGCCGCGCAGCGGGCTTTGTCAAGAACAAGATAGTCAGAAGCGCAGAATGAGCGGGGGCTGCGGGCGGCTGTCCCCGTGCAGCGGGGCGATGTGCTCGGCGGGAACCCAGCCTCGGGTGCCGTTGGAGAGGGTCTCGACGTAGCAGCGGTCGCCGCGCCGCGCCAGCAGGTGCAGGGGGGTGGCGGGCTTGAGCTGCACAATCACGGAGCTGTGGTCATCGGCGGCGGTGCGTGCCTCGGTGGCGTTGAGGACGAAGGCCGCATCGCGCGGAGCCAGCATCCCGAGCGCAGGCACCTCGCGGGTGCTGTAGTAGATCCAGCCGGTGGCGCACAGAATGCTGGCGGTGCCCGCGAGCGCGTTGAACAGGGCGAGTCCGGGCGTGCGGCGACCCCGGCGCGCGAGCATCAGCGCCAGCCCGAACGCGAGCAGCGCGGTGGAGATGATGGTGGCGGCGCGCAGCTGCACGGGGCTCAGGTAGGTGAAAATCGCATCCTCCGGCAGGGGCAGAAAAACGTGCGCTCCCTCCTTGCGTTGGATGAAGGACAGATTGGCCTGCGCCTCCTTCAGTCCGGGGTCGATCTGCAGGGCTTGGGCGTAGCAGAGTGCGGCCTTGCCGCTGTTGCCGAGGCGGTACTCGCAGTTGCCCTTGTTGTAGAGGGTGATCGCCTCCTGCCCCTTGGGCACGGGGCTCTGCTCCAGCCATTGCAGGGCGCGGCTGTACTGCCCCGCGCGGTAGTCCTTCTCGGCGGGGCTTTCTTCCGCGAGCGCCTGCGGCAGCGCCAGCAGCAGCAGGGCGGCGCAGCCCAGCTTGGCGAGGGCGCGGCGCAGCTGCCGCAGGATGCTCTCGCGCTCGGCGGCGCTGAGGCTCAGCGAGGCATCGGGGCGGAAGGCCTCCGCATCGCGGCGGTCGAGGATGCGGCGCAGCTCCGGGCTGAGCGCCTCCGTCCCCAAATGGCGCTCAATGCAGCTGCCGGCGCCTTTCAGGAACGCGAGCCCGTCGCTCTCCGCCGCCAGCTGAGCCAGCTCGCGCTCGCGGGCGCGGGCGGCAGCTCCGGCGCTCAGGCGGCGGCGCAGCGCCTGCAGCCCCACCCCCAGCACGATGAGCAGGGCGGGCGCGTAGAGCAGGTACCACAGCCAGCGCGGCAGCACGCGGGTGTGCCCAACCGTCTCCGGGCTGAGCCAGCCGTAAATATCCGTCATCTCCTCCGTAGGCACTTCGCCTGCGGGCGGCGGTTCGGGGGCTGCGGTTTGCAGTCCGCTGCCGGCAGCGGAGGATTTTTCCCAAGGCAGGGGAATGGGGCGGGTCGCGGCGCGCTTGTACTCCATGCTCTCGGGGTCGAAGTAGCTGAAGGCAAAGGAGGGGATGCCGCCGACCTCGGCCGTGGGGCGCATGAGGCGGCTGAACACCATGCCGACAATCTCGCCGTTGGCGCCGAGCAGGGGCTTGCGCGTGGCGGGCACGAGCTTCCACGCCTCGGCATCGGTGGGCTCGGGGCATTCCATCTGCTCGACATTGAGCGCGCCGCGCACAGTGAGCTCCACCTCCACGGCCTCGTTCATGCGCAGCTTCTGCGCCGTGGTGCTCGCGCTGAGACTCAGCTTGCTGCCCACCATGTGCGCGAAATCGGCGGGCGCGCCGGGGGGCAGGGGCAGGGCGCCGAGGCTCAGCACGGGCAGCTCGGCCTCACCGCGCGCCGTGCTGAAGAAGCTCTGCCGCTGCTGCAGAATGAGCTTGCCGCCGATGTCGGCGTTGCCCTCGCGGTAGGGAGTCAGCACCCCGCAGAAATCGGCGATGCGCCAGTTCTGACCCTTGGCGTAGGCGAGGGGTATCTTGATGAGATCCTGCTGCACGACGGCCGTAGCCCCTTGCAACGGCGGCTGGAAGGCAGAAACTTTGACCCCCACGGAGTGCAGCTGGGGCGGGATGGGCGCTTCGCAGTCCCCGGGCAGAAAGACCTTGAGGGCGGTGCGCACGGGCTGGTCGACATAGCCGTCGCGGATGTCGGTGTGCCACAGCACGCCGAAGGGGACGGGGTCGTTCTGCCAGCGGATAGCGGAGGTGCTGACAACGGGCAGCGGCGGCACCTCGATGCTCGCCTCGCGCCCCGATTTCTGATACTTGACGCGCACGTCACTCGGACGCAGCTCGCCGGGGCTGTCGGGGGTGATGAGCAGGGGGTAGACCTCGATGCTGCTGCGGTTGGGGTCGAGGGGGTTGACACCCACCCGCGGTTGCCGGGGCTCCAGACTCGCGTGCGGCACGGTCGGGCGCTCCTGCACCATGAACACATCCTCGCCCACCTCGGGGTCGACCAAGTACAGCACCACCTTTTCCCCCGGCACCGCCACCCCGGTCGACCAAACGGGAGTGATCTCGGCTCGGGCGGCGTAGGTGAGCGCGAGCAAACAGAGCAGATGAAGGAGGTGTTTCATGTCGTGAAATCGGGATGTCAGTAGTCTTTGCGCGGGGTGGCGGGCTTTTCTTCGGGGTGGGGAATGGGCGAGCCCCCTTCCTCATCCAAGTGCATTTTGAGAATGGCGGCGGCGCGCTGCTCCGCCTTTTCCTTGTCGCTCAGCTCCGGCTGAGCGTTCGGCTGCTTTTGTTCCTTGTCGTCGGAAGGGGTGGGCGGATTCTGCTTGTCGCGGTCTTGGTTGCCCTGCTGGTCCTGTTGATCCTGCGGACTCTGCTGCTCCTGCTTGTCTTGCTGATCCTGCTGATTCTGCTGGTCCTGCTGATCCTGCTGATCCTGCTGATCCTGCTGATCCTGCGGATTCTGCTGATCCTGCTGATCCTGCTGAT
>JBJEVL010000261.1:0-6807 GCA_051884335.1 Akkermansia sp.
GTCTTTTCATGACTCACTTTTCATGACATGCCCCCAATGCGTTTGCCCTGCTCCGCTGCATAGCGGCACTTGACACGAAGCATCTTCTGCGTTAGCATCACGGGACATGCAGCAGCTCATCGAATCCATCGGAAAATATCTCTTGGCGGTCGTCTCGCCGCTGATTCAGAGTCCGCAGACGGCGGAGCTGCGCGTAGCGCAGAGCGAGGACGGCAAAATGCTGCGCGTGCGCCTGCTGCTGGAGCAGGGCGATGTCGCCCGCGTCATCGGCCGCAACGGCATGACCGCCTCCGCCATCCGCTCGCTGGCCAAAGCAGCGGGAGACAAGCGCGGCATCAAGGTCGTGGTGCACATTCTCTCCCGCCAGGAGGTCGAAGCCTGAGACCCGCTGCCGCGCGGCTACGCCATGCAAGCGGGATTGTTCAGCGAGGAGACCCTGCCGCCCGACATGCGCGCGGTGCGGGTGCTGCCGGACGGCATGCAGGACCGCGTGTTTGACTACGCGCTGCCGGCGGACGGTTCCGCCGTGGTTCGCGGCAGCCGCGTGGAAATTCCCCTGCGCGGGCGCACAACCACAGGCACCGTGCTGGGCTTTACGGAACCGCCGCCGGGCGTAGCGCTCCGCCCGCTGCTGCGCTGCCTGAGCGACGAGCCGGAAGTACCCCCTGCCCTGATGGACTTAGCCGAGTGGGCAGCGAAATATTACGCCGTGCCCGTGGAGCAGATGATTCGCTGCATCGTGCCGGAACCGGTGCGCCGCGAGCGCCACGAGGAAAAGACGCGCAAGATAGTGCGGCTGCTGCAATGGCCCGAAGATGAAGCGCTCAACAAACTCAACCGCCGCGCACCGCGTCAGGCGGCGGTGCTGCGCTACCTGCACGACAGCCCCGAGAAACGCGAATCGCTGAGCGATTTGGGCGGCAGCTCGGCGCTGCCCTCCTGCCGGGCGCTGGAGCGCGCCGGGCTGGTAGCCATCGAAGAGGAAGCCGTGCACCGCGACCCGGCAGCGGGGGAAACCTTTGCGCCCAGCGAACCGCTGACCCTCAACGCGGAGCAGGCGGCCGCGCTGGAGCAGATTGCCGCCGCAGCGGAAGCGCGCGACAGCCGCCCCCTGCTCCTGCAAGGAGTGACCGGCAGCGGCAAGACCGAGGTGTACCTGCAAGCGGCGCAGCAGGTGCTGGAAGCGGGGCGCGGAGTGCTGATTCTCGTGCCGGAAATCTCGCTGACACCGCAGACAATGGCGCGCTTCAAGAGCCGCTTTGCGGCAACGCCGGAAGCGGTAGCCATTCTGCACAGCGCCATGAGCGACGGCGAGCGCTTCGACGAGTGGCACGCCATCCGCCGCGGGCGCGCCCGCATTGCCATCGGCCCGCGCAGCGCCCTCTTCGCCCCCGTGCAGCGCTTGGGGCTCATCATCGTGGACGAAGAACACGACTCCTCGTACAAGCAGGAGAACAGCCCGCGCTATCACGGGCGCGATCTGGCCGTCCTGCGCGCCAAACTGGAGGGAGCAGCCATCGTGCTGGGCAGCGCCACCCCCTCCCTCGAATCCCTCTACAACGTGCAAACGGGCAAATACCGCCTGCTGCGCATGGACCACCGCGCCGACGGGCAGCGGCTGCCGATCACGCGCGTGCTGGACATGCGCTCCGAGCCGAAGGACAAACGCTACCTGGGCATCCTCTCTGAGCGGCTGCGCCAAGGCATCGAAGAGCGGCTGCACGCAGGGCAGCAAGTGATCCTGCTGCTCAACCGCCGCGGCTTTGCCCGCGCCCTGCAATGCCCGGACTGCGGCTACACGGCCACCTGCGCGCAGTGCTCGCTGCCCATGACCTACCACGCCACGGAAAACCGCCTCATCTGCCATGTGTGCGGCTACCGCGCCGTGGTGCCGCGCCGCTGCCCCGACTGCAACGGCGGCGGGATTCTGCTGGAAGGCTGCGGCACGCAGAAAGTGGAGGCGCTGTTGCAGCGCTGCTTCCCCAAGGCACGCCTGCGGCGCGTGGATGCGGACGTGACGGTGCGCAAGCACGCGCTGCGCGATATTTTGGAAGATTTCCGCGCCCACCGCATCGACATCCTGCTGGGCACGCAGATGATTTCCAAAGGCTTGGATTTTCCGGGGGTCACGCTGGTGGGGGTGCTCAATGCGGATTTGGGGCTCAACGTGCCCGACCCCCGCGCGGCAGAGCGCACCTTCCAACTGCTCACGCAGGTGGCGGGCCGCGCGGGGCGCGGCGAGCTGGACGGCGAAGTGATGATCCAGACCTATAACCCGCAGGCCCCGGCCATTCAGTTTGCCCGCCGCCACGACACGGACGGCTTTGCGGAAAAAGAGCTGGCGCTGCGGCAGCAGATGTACTTCCCGCCCTACTGCCACATGGCGGTGCTCACAGTGCGCTCGGAGCAGGAAGAGCTGGCGGCCTTCTCGCTGGACACGCTCTACCGCCGCCTGCGCGCTGCCCTGCCGCCGCAGGCACTCATCACCGAGCCCCTGCCCGCCCCCCTCGCCAAGGCCTACGGACAGTTCCGCTACCAATGCACCCTGCGCAGCAGCTCGGCGCGCGTGCTCGCTGAGATCGGCGCGCGCGAAATCGCCGCGCTGGGCGCGGGCGAGGGCATCACCATCACACTGGACATCGACGCCTATTCTTTCCTATGAGTACCAAATCGGAACAAGCGCTGGACTTCTTCTACCGGGGATTCAGCTGCGCACAGTCGGTGCTGGCGCCCTTTGCCGCCGAACTGGGCATGAGCGAAGAGCAGGCACTGCGGCTCGCCGCCCCCTTCGGCGCGGGGCTGGGGCGCATGCGCGGCACCTGCGGAGCCTTCTGCTCGCTCTGCATGGTGGCGGGGCACTGCTGCGGCAACACGGAGGGCACCGTGGAAGGCAAGGAGCGCATCTACCGCCTGACGCGCGCACTGGCCGAGCGCTTCACCGCCGCGCACGGCAGCCTGATCTGCCGCGAGCTGCTGCACCTGGAGCCCGGGCAGAGCGAGCCCGCCGCGCCCGGGGAGCGCACCCCCGCCTACTACGAGGGGCGCCCCTGCATGCACTGCATCGCGTGGGCGGCGGAGGAGGCCGAGCAGCTGCTCGCCGCCCATGCTCCCGACCTAGAGCCCCAGGAAAGCCATCCCGGCGCCGCAGAGGAACATTGTCCCCCCTGCTAATTCACCGCTGAACGGCTCCCAGCGCGGGGCATGCAGGCGCTCCAGCCCGCGCAGCCCCGCCGCAACCGCCACCATCATCGTGGCGACGGTCGCCGCGCTGAACACCAGACTCACCAGCACCACACTCGCGCGCCCCAGCAGCGCCGCCGGAGCCAGCAGGGGCAACAGCGCCTCACAGGGCCCCAGCACAAAGATGAGGCACAGCACCCAGGGCGTCAGCGAAGCGCTCGCGTGGCGGTGGGCGTGCACCCGGCGCCGCCGCTGCCGCCGCGACCACAGCAGGTAGGCGCAGCCCAGCAGCATGAGACTCCACGCCGCCAGCGCCCCCCGCGCCTCATCGAGCCGCGCGACCTCGGCCGACGACAGCAGCGAAGAGACCGACACAAACAGCCAGGCGATGACGAGAGCGCTGCCCACATGCCCCACCCCGCAGAGGAGCGTCCACAGCAACGCGCGCGCCAGCCCGTAGCCCCGGCTGCGGGCGATGGCAATCAGGGGCACATAGTGATCCGGCCCCGCAAGCGTGTGCAGCACGGCATCGGCCAGCGCGGCACCCAGAAGAATCATCAGAGAGCTGTTCATCATGGTTGTTCGGCATTCAAAGTCTCATCCATGCTGCCGCTGCGGAAGCCCTCCAAATCCAGCGTCAGGTAGCGGAAGCCCAGCGGGCGCAGCAGCGCCGCCAACTCCCCCGCCTGCGCCGCAGCCGCCGCCAGCAGCTCCGGCGGCAGCTCCAGCCGAGCCACGCCGCCGCGGTGCACCCGCAGGCGCAGCGCCGCCCCCGGAAAGCGCCCGCGCAGCAGCGCCTCGCCCCGCGCAATCGCCGCCAGCAGCTCCGGCCGGAGCTCGGCACCGTACTCCAAGCGCGTGGCCAAACAGGGAGCCGCAGGGCGCTGCGCACAGCTCAGCCCCTCCTCCGCCGCCAACGCACGCACGCGCGCCTTGCCCATGCCCAGCGAGGCCAAGGGCGAGCGCACCCCCAGCTCGCGCAGGGCGCGCAGCCCGGGGCGGTGCGTCCGCAAGTCGTCGGCATGGGTGCCGTCGAGCAGGATGTGCCCGGGCGTCCACGCGCGCAGGCGCTCAAAGAGCTGCCGCTTGCAGAGGTAGCAGCGCTCCGGCGGGTTGAAGCGCAGCGCGGGCTCCTGCAGCGGATCCCACGCGAGCACCTGCAAGGCGAAGCCCTCCTGCTCGGCGAAGCGGCGCGCCGCAGCCTCCTCCTCGCCGGTGTGCAGAGGCGTGCGGAAGAAGCACACCGCAAGGCTCAGGGGTCGCTCGCGGCGCAGGCGCGACAGCGCGCGCAGCAACAGCGCACTGTCGACCCCGCCGGAGAACGCCAGCGTCAGCCCGCCCTGCTCGGCCAGCGAGCGAAGGTGATCCAGCAGCGTGTTCATGCGTACCTCCCCCATTGCTCCTCCGCCGCGCGGAGAGCCCGCTCCCACAGCGTGCGGAACTCGACGCCGCTGCGCTCGGCCAGCGCGCGGATGCTTTCGTACTCGGGGCGGCAGCGCTGCACATCGCCCCACGAAGCGAGCTTGACATCGACCCTCCCCTCCGGCAGCTCCAGCTGCCGCAGCTCCCGCTCCATGCACAGGCGCTCCACCGGCAGGCGGCGCAGCCCGATGGTCGGCGTGTGGCGCAGCATCGCCTCCTCCACCGCCGCGCGCTCCGGCTCGGCAGCCAAGGCCGACAGCGTGCAGGCCGGGCGGTTCTTCTTCATGTAGCAGGGTGTGAACCACACATCGCGGGCTCCGGCGACAAAGAGGCGCTCCATGGCATAGGCCAGCTCCTGCGGCGTGGCATCGTCGATGTTGCAGGCCAGCTGCCACACCTGCTGCGGGTCGCTCACGGGGCGCAGCAACTGCGCACGCAGGAAATTCGCCCGCCCGACATCGCGCTTGCCCAGCCCGATACCCGTGCGCAGGCAGCGGTAGCGCGGCGGCAGGGCATCCGATGTCCGCAGCGCGGCGGCCAGCGCGATGCCCGTGGGGGTCACCAACTCACTCGGCACCGCACAGGGGCGCAGCGGAATGCCGCTGCGTTCGGCGATGCCCAGCACCGCCGGCACCGGCACCGGCAACTCCCCGTGCTGGCAACGCACCGTGCCGCAGCCCTCCGTCAGCCCCGTCACGATGCAGCCCGCCGGGTTCAGCGAGTCGTACAGCACGGCAGCCGCCACGATGTCCACCAGCGAATCCGTCGCCCCCACCTCGTGAAAATGCACCTCCTCCGCATCGCAGCCGTGCGCCTGCGCCTCGGCCTCGGCAATGAGCCGGAAACTGCACAGCGCAAGCTCCCGTGCGCGCGGGCTCAGCCGCGCGGCAGACAGGATGCCGCGCACCTGCGCCCAGGTGCGATGCTCGTGGTGGTGGTGGTAGCCCTCCTCCTGCGGCGGATCCTCGCGCTGCAACCGCACGCGGAAATCGCAGCCGGCGATGCTGTAGGAATGCCCGCGCGTCACCCGGCATTCGTAGCCCTCCAGCGGCAGCGTGCGCAACGCTGCGGCCGCCTGCTCCCAATCGGCACCGAGATCCAGCAACGCCGCGACCAGCATGTCGCCGCTGATACCGCTGTGCCCCTCCAAATACAAATACGTCTCATTCATAGTTCTGTGATAAGATGCGGCAGGCCTGCACCGCCGCGCCGAAACCATTGTCGATGTTGACCACGGAGACCCCCTCCGCGCAGGAATTGAGCATGGCCAGCAGCGCCGCCACGCCCCCGAAAGAAGCCCCGTAGCCGACCGAAGTGGGCACCGCAATCACCGGCGCAGGCACCAGCCCGGACAGCACGCTCGGCAGCGCCCCCTCCATCCCCGCCACGGCAATCACCACCCGCGCGCGGCGGATGGCGTCGATGCGCGAGAGCAGGCGGTGCAGCCCCGCGACCCCCACATCGACAAAGCGCTCCACCACCGCGCCGAGGAACTGCGCCGTGCGCGCCGCCTCCTCCGCCACGGGCAGATCCGCCGTCCCCCCGGTGCAGAGAGCAATCGTTCCCCGCAGGCGGGGTGCCTCCCCCTGCCCCACGCGCAGCACCCGCGAGAGGGGGTCATACGCCGCCTCCACGCCCCGCTCGCACAAGAAGCGGTATTGCTCCGCCGAGCAACGCGTGCCCAGCACATCGGCGATGCCCTGCTCGCCGAAGCGCCGCAGAATCGCCAGCAGCTGCTCGGACGTCTTGCCCGCGCAGTAAATCGTCTCGCCCATCCCCGTGCGCTCGCGGCGCGAGAGGTCGAGCTTAGCAAAGCCCAAATCCGTATCCTGATTCATCGCAAAAAGAACAAACAACCTTGAACCGCCGCGCCGCAGAGCATGGCCGCCAGCGTGATGAACAGCGTGTACAACAGCGCGTGGCGCAGGCTCATCACGCTGAGCAGAGCGCTGAGATTCGTCACCTTGGTCGCCGCGCCCGTCACCGTGAACGCCACCACGGCGCCCACGCTGATGCCCAGCTCCAACCAGCTGTGCATCAGCGGAACGGCACCGCCGCCGCACACGTAGAAGGGGATGCCCAGCAGCGCCATCAGCGGCACCCCCGCCCACGACGGCACCCCGGCAAAAAGCCCGTGGGGCAGCGCCGTGCGCAGCACCGCCGCCAGCAGCACCCCCAACGCCAGCCAGGGTCCCGTGGCGCGCA
>JBJEVL010000262.1:0-1697 GCA_051884335.1 Akkermansia sp.
GAAGCCAAGCAACGCGCCCGGCGTGTTGACCGAGCGTCTTCTTTACAGCAGCCTGCGGACTCGGTAGAATAAGGGCATGAGAACGCTTCTTGTCACGCTGGGCTGCCCCCTGCTGCTGGCGGCCTGCGCGGGCGGCACGCCCCCGCGCTCCCCTCAGATGCCGCAGACGGCGGCGGTCGACACCGCTGCGCTGGGGCGGCGCATTTGGGCCAACGAGTGCGCGGGGAGTGTCGACGGCTTGGTGAGCTGGAATGCGGGGGAAAACTTCCCCTCGCTGGGCATCGGGCATTTCATCTGGTACCCCGCCGGGGTGCAGGAGGCGTTCGAGGAGAGTTTTCCGGCTTTTGTGGCCTATGCGCGCCGCCGCGGGGTGGCGGTGCCGGCCTTCTTTGAAGGCGCAGCACCCTGGCCGAACAAGGCGGCTTTTGCAGCCGACCGCAGCGGGCGCGCCGAGGCGATGCGCCGCTGGCTGGCCGCGCAGGTGCCGCTGCAAACGGAGTTTATCATGGCGCGCTCGCGCGCGGCGCTGCGCCGCATGATGGCAGCCAGTGCACAGCCCCGAGCCGTGCAGGAGCGCTACCTGGCTTTGGCCGCCACCACGCAGGGCATGTACTGCCTCGTGGACTATGTGAACTTCAAGGGCGAGGGCACCAAGCCCACGGAGCGCTACGCCGGCAAGGGCTGGGGGCTCCTGCAGGTGCTGGAGGAGATGCAGGGCTTCCCCCAAGGGCGCGCGGCAACGGCTGAGTTTTCGCGCGCGGCGGCGGCGGTGTTGCGCCGCCGCGTGGCCAACGCGCCCGCCGCGCGCGGGGAGCAACGCTGGCTGCCCGGCTGGCTGAACCGCTGCGCCACCTACCGCTGAGGCCGCCCCCTCAGCACACCGGGGTGTCCGTGACAATGACGGGGATGCGCCGCTCGCCCGCGACAAGCCGCAGGCGCGTGCCGGGGTAGGCCAAGCGCCGCAGGAGGTAGGCCAGAGCGCGCCCCTGCCCATCCTCCGGGTCGCAGCAAGCGCTGGTGATGCGTCCCACGGTGGCCCCGACCGCGTCGATGAGGCGATCCCCCTCCTGCGGCAGGCTGCCGCCCTGCTCGCAGAGGAGGGCGGCCACGCTGTGCATGGTGCCCGCGCGGCTCTGGCGGCGCAGCACCTCCACATAGCCCCGGGCCTCCTCGGGCAGCTCCAGCTTGCTGAGCAGATCCACATAGTTGACGATGCTGGTCAGCGGGGTCTTCAGATCGTGGGAGACGTTGGTGATCAGCTCGGTCTTGAACCGCTCCGACTTGAGCCGCTCCTCCACCGCCACCGAGATGCCGTCGCCGATGCGGTTGAGGTCCTCGCCGTGGCGGCGGAAGTCCAGATACATCCGGCTGGTGTCCACCCGGAAGTCCCCGTCGCCGTCGGCGATGGCCTGGCAGCCCTGCTGCAGCTTTTTCATGCACACGGCGGCCGAGAGGACGATAAAGGCCACCAGGACATTGAACAGCAGGATGGGCGTCACCGAGCCATACCAGTAGACCTGGAACAGGGCATAGACCTCCGCCACCGCCAGCGCCATTCCCAGCAGCAGGGTCTTCCAGACCAGGGGCAGGTTGAGTAGGATCTCCCTGAGCTGCCGCAGGGGGTGGTGCAGCGTCTCCCCCAGCCAGTGGAGCGCCAGGTAGATAAGGCTGTTCTTCCACCAGCCCTTCACCTTGAG
>JBJEVL010000263.1:0-6760 GCA_051884335.1 Akkermansia sp.
CATTATTGACGAAATAAATAGAGGAAATCTCAGCAAGATTTTCGGTGAGCTGTTTGTGCTGTTGGAGAGCAGTTATCGCGGTCGTCGTATGCAGCTCATGTACGGCAGCGAGGAGTTTGCGATTCCCGAGAACCTGCACCTCATCGGCATGATGAATACTGCCGACCGTAGTTTGGCTTTATTGGATTTCGCTTTGCGCCGTCGTTTTGCCTTTTTTGAGCTCGAACCCGCGTTTGATTCAGCCGGCTTTACGCGTTGGCGTGAGTCCGCCAGCAGCCGTGCGCTGAACCGCTTGGTGGAGACGGTGAAGAGCCTCAATCAAGGTCTCGACAAGGGTTTCCGTATCGGACACAGTTTTTTCTGTGGTCTGCGTTTGGAGGATGACTTGGTACCCCAACTGGCGGCGGTGGTGGATCACGAATTGATTCCCCAGCTTGAAGAGTATTGGTTCGATGAGCCGGAGCGGGTTGCTGAATGGGCAGAGCGTCTCTCCGAATGCTTGCAGGGATGATTCCTATCCGCAACATCTACTACATGCTCGCCTACGCTTTTGTGCAGTTGCGTGGCGATGCTTATCACCGCTGTGCGACAGAGTCGTTTGCTCACGCGCAGGAGCTGCTGGCGAGTATTCTTGCCAAAGGGGTGGCGCTGCAGCTGAAGCAGGGCTTGGCGCGCGACTATCGCCCGATGGAAGAGAGCACATCCTGCCCGCGCGGACGTCTGCTCATGGGTGAATCGCTCCGCAGTCTTTCCCTGCGCCGTGGGGAGCTTGTTTGCGCGTTTGATGCGTATGATGAAAATTGTTTTCCCAATCAGGTGCTGAAGGCCACAATGCTTTTGCTTCTCCGGCAGGATCTCCGGTCGGATCTCCACCGGGAGCTGCGGCGCTTACTGCGTTTTTTCCGCAGGGTGGACACGCTGCCGCCGTCCGCCCTGCGCGGTCGTCAGCTCGCGACGCGCAGCAGCGCGAGTTATTGCTTGCTGTTGAATATGTGCCAACTCATTTGGGAGGGTTTACTGCCGTCGGGGCAGGATGGCGAGCTCCGCTTGCAGCGCTATTTGGACGACCAAAAGATGCACCGTCTCTACGAGAAGTTTATTTTGAACTTTTTTCGACAGGAACACCCCGAACTGCATGCGGAATCAGCGCACATTCGCTGGATGATTACGGCTGAGAGACCCGATCAACTGCCTGTCATGCACGCCGATGTGATCCTTCATGCAGGGCAACGCACGCTGATTATCGATGCCAAATTCTACCAAAAGAACTTGCAACGCTACCGTGGCGGCAGAGGGACGATTCACAGCGCTCATTTGTATCAGCTGTACACTTATGTGGACAATTATCGCAGACGCTACCCCGAGCGTCAGGTGAGTGGTATGCTGCTGTATGCGCAAACGGATGCTGAGCAGCAGCCACAGGCGAGGATGGAGCTGGGGGGATTTTCCTTGGCGGTGCAAACGCTGGATCTGAACCGGGATTTTGCGTGCATCGCCGGGCAGTTGCATGCGATTGCGGCAGCGTTAACGGAGGGTTGAAGCCGGCGCGCTGCGCAGAACAAAAGGGGCATTCTCCGCGCGGAGAATGCCCCTTCGGGGAAAAATGTTTGTGCCTCGGGCGCTTAGGCCTCGGGCGCAACGTTGACGCGGCGACCTTCGCGATCGAAGAAGACGCGGCCGTCAACCAGCGAGTAGATGGTGTAGTCGCGACCCATGCCCACGCCTTTGCCGGGGTGGAACTTGGTGCCGCGCTGGCGCACGATGATGTTGCCGGCGATGACTTCCTGACCGCCGAACTTCTTGACGCCGAGGCGCTTGCTGCGGGAGTCGCGACCGTTGCGGACGGAACCTTGACCTTTTTTATGTGCCATGACTTGTCTCTGGTGTTAGGGGTTAGGCGTTGATGGCGGTGATTTGAACCTTGGTGAGGGCGGCGCGGAAGCCGATCTTCTTGTGGAAACCCTTGCGGCGCTTGAACTTGAAGGCGATGCCTTTGGGCCCGCGTGCAGCGGCATCCAGCACTTTGGCGGTGACGCTCGCGCCTTCCACGGTGGGGGTGCCGACCTTGGTCGCGCCCTCGTTCTCCACGAGGAGGACTTTGTCAAAGGTGGTCGTGCCGTCGTTTTCCAGACCGGCGAGTCGATCGATGGTGAGCACGTCACCAACGCTCACCCGGTACTGCTTGTTGCCGGTGGTGATTACTGCGTATGCCATAGTTTTTCGGATTTTGAGGTTGCACCCGCGCGGGCGGGCTGGCACATTATAGCTGCGCGCCGTTGTTTGGCAAGAAAAATTTCACACAAAGATGCAAAATTCGGAAAAAATTTTCTCCTCCGGGGGGATTTTGGTTCGCAGTGAGGGGGAGATGCTGGCGCTGGGGCGCCGTTTGGCGGCGGCGTTGGAGCCGGGCGATGTGCTGGGGCTGGTGGGGGATTTGGGGGCGGGCAAGACGCATTTGGTGCAGGGGGTGCTGGAGGGGCTGGGGGCATCGCAGCCTGGGGCGAGTCCGACGTTCGCGCTGGTGCATGAGCATGCGGATGGGCGCTTGCCGGTGGCGCATTTTGACTTCTATCGCATGCGCGCGCCCGAGGAGGCGCTGGGTTTGGGTTGGGATGAGTACCTGCGCGGTGAGATGGTGCTGCTGGTGGAGTGGGCGGATCGTTTTGACGGGGCGCTGATGCCGCCGGGGACGCGCTGGTTGGTGCTGAGTCACGAGGGGGAGCATGTGCGGCGGGTGGAGTTGCGCGGGTGATTTTTTTCATTTTTTTTCATCGGGCTGTAGATTGCAGCTTGTTTTTGCGTTCTCAGGGGCAGAGGGGAGTGCAGGTTGCTTTCCCCCTGAATCCCTAAAACGATATACTGATACACATACTATGAAGAAGTCGATTCTGATCGCTCTGTTCGCTGCGATGCCCCTGTTTGCTCAGGAGGCCGCTCCCGAGGCTGCTGCTGCTCCCGCTCCCGCTCCCGCCCCCGAGGCTGCTCCCGCTCCTGAGGCCGGGAAGCCCGGCTGCGGCCGTCGCCACCACGGGCAGCGCCCCGAGTTGACCGAGGAGCAGAAGGCCGAGTTCCGCGCCCGCATGCTCGAGAAGTTTGACACCAACAAGGATGGCCAGCTGGATGACCAGGAGAAGGAGGCGATGCGCGCTGCGCACCGCGCCCACCGCGGTCAGCGCGGCGAGGGTCGCCGTGGCTGTGACAAGGGGCCGCGCCCCGAGGGTAAGCCCGGCTGCGGTTGCCCCAAGGGACCGCGTCCCGAGGGTCGTTGCGACAAGGGGCCGCGCCCCGAGGGTAAGCCCGGCTGCGGTTGCCCCAAGGGACCGCGTCCCGAGGGTCGTTGCGACAAGGGGCCGCGCCCCGAGGGTAAGCCCGGCTGCGGTTGCCCCAAGGGGCCGCGTCCTGAGGGCAAGCAGGGTCACGGTCCCAAGGGGCCGCGTCCTGAGGGTAAGCCCGCTCCGGCTCCCGAGGCTGCTCCTGCGGAGGCTCCCGCTCCCGCTCCTGAGGCCTGATACTCGTTCGTTATTGAACCAACCGTGAATGCGGAGAGGCGGTGCCCCCGGGGTGCCGCCTCTCTTGCGTTGGCGGGGTTGTTCTCGGCGTGGGGCAGTGAGGCGCTTTTCGGCGCACGGGGCGATGATGGCTGCTGTTGCCGCTGATGCGCTTTGTGCGCCATGCGGCTGCGGGCTCTTTTTTTTATTTTTTTTCGTCGACCGGGTGTAGATTGCGTTTCTGTTTTGCGTTCTCAGGGACGGAGGGGGCGCATGTCGCTTTCCTCTGAAAACCAAAACGATATACTGATACTATGAAGAAGTCGATTCTGATCGCTCTGTTCGCTGCGATGCCCCTGTTCGCTCAGGAGGCCGCTCCCGAGGCGGCTCCCGCTCCTGAGGCGGCTGCTCCCGAGGCCGGTAAGCCCGCCTGCGACCATCGCCACCACGGACAGCGCCCTGAGGGCAAGCAGGGCTTCCACAAGGGTCAGCGCCCTGAGGGCAAGCAGGGCTGCGACAAGGGACCGCGTCACGAGGGTAAGCCCGGCTGTGACAAGGGACCGCGTCACGAGGGCAAGCAGGGCTGCGACAAGGGGCCGCGCCCCGAGGGTAAGCCCGGTTGCGGTTGCCCCAAGGGGCCGCGCCCCGAGGGTAAGCAGGGTTGCGACAAGGGACCGCGTCCCGAGGGTAAGCAGGGTCACTGCCCCAAGGGGCCGCGTCCTGAGGGTAAGCCCGCTCCTGCTCCCGAGGCTGCTCCTGCGGAGGCTCCCGCGCCTGCTCCGGAGGCCTGATGCTCGTTCGTTCGTATTGAACCAACCGTGAATGCGGAGAGGCGGTGCCCGTTGGGTGCCGCCTCTCTTGTTTGTCGAGCTTTTACGGCGAAAAGCAGATAGGGAGCAGGGTGCCCGTTAGGGTGCCACCTCTTTCGTTTGTTGGGGGGGGAGCTTTCGTTGCGGGTGGTGAGGGGGGAGGAGCATGGGGTGATGGGGGGCGCTGCCGGTGTGGTCGCGCTGCAGGGGATGTCAAGGTCAGTTTTTTTGGCGGGAGGCTGTAGATTGCGCCCGCTTTTTACGTTCTTTGGGGCAGAGGGGAGCGCAGGTTGCTTCCCCCACAAACTCCGAAATACAACACACATACGATGAAGAAGTCGATTCTGATCGCTCTGTTCGCTGCGATGCCCCTGTTTGCTCAGGAGGCCGCTCCCGAGGCTGCTGCTGCTCCCGCTCCCGCTCCCGCCCCCGAGGCTGCTCCCGCTCCTGAGGCCGGGAAGCCCGGCTGCGGCCGTCGCCACCACGGCCAGCGTCCCGAGCTGACCGAGGAGCAGAAGGCCGAGTTCCGCGCTCGCATGCTGGAGAAGTTTGATGCCAACAAGGATGGTCAGCTGGATGACCAGGAGAAGGAGGCGATGCGCGCTGCTCACCGCGCTCACCGTGGTCAGCGCCCCGAGGGCCGCTGCGGCAAGGGTCCGCGCCCCGAGGGTAAGCAGGGCCGCTGCGGTCAGGGTCCCCGCCCCGAGGGCAAGCCCGGCTGCGGCTGCCACAAGGGTCAGCGCCCGGAGCTGACGGAGGAGCAGAAGGCTGCGTTCCGCGCCCGCATGCTGGAGAAGTTTGATGCCAACAAGGATGGTCAGCTGGATGACCGGGAGAAGGAGGCGATGCGCGCCGCGCACCGCGATCACCGTGGTCAGCGCGGTGAGGGTCGCTGCGGCAAGGGCCCGCGTCCCGAGGGTAAGCCCGGTTGCGGTTGCCCCAAGGGCCCGCGTCCCGAGGGTAAGCAGGGTCACCACGGTCCTAAGGGGCCGCGTCCTGAGGGTAAGCCCGCTCCGGCTCCCGAGGCTGCTCCCGCTCCTGAGGCCTGATAGTCGTTCGTTCGTATTGAACCAACCGTGAATGCGGAGAGGCGGTGCCCGTTAGGGTGCCGCCTCTCTTGCTTGCTGTGGTTTGTGCGTCAGTTGCGGGCGGCGAAGAAGTTTTCGACGTATTTGGCGATCATGTCGACTTCGATGTCGACGATGCTGCCGATTTGGTAACAGTGCATGATGGTGCGCTGCCAGGTGTGGGGGGTGATCCAGAATTCCAGCAGTCCGTCGTCGCCTTTTCGGGCGATGGTGAGGGAGACGCCGTCGATGGTGATGCTGCCTTTGTCGATGGTGTAGCGGCTGTATGCGGGGGGGATGCTGATGCTGACGCGGTGGTCTTGCCCGATGGGGGTGATGTCGGTGACGTGCCCGGTGGCGTCGACATGCCCCATGACGAAGTGCCCGCCGAAGCGTCCGCTGCCGCTCATGGCGCGTTCGAGGTTGCAGAGGGCGCCCGCTTGCAGTTGCCCCAGCGAGGTGACGCGCAGGGTTTGGGTGAGGAGGTCAAATTCCACGCGTTGCTCCGCGATGCGGTCGACGGTGAGGCAGCAGCCGTTGACGGCGACGCTGTCCCCCAGCTGCAGTTCGTTCGCAAAGGGAATTTCAATGACGGCGCGTGCCCCTGTTTCCACGGGTTTCATCTCCAGTACCCGTCCCGTGCATTCCACTAGTCCCGTAAACATTTTAGGTTTGGCGTTTATTGAGTAAAAGATGCCTTGTTTTTAATATGTGACACTCGTCCGCGAGCTATCGTTCTTCGTGTTTGGCGTTTCATGAGTAAAATAACCTTTCATGTTGAACGATGGCGCTCATCGTTCTTCGCGGGCGCTTGGTGAGTATCCCCCATCATCCACGCGCCCCCGGTGCCCGTCCTCGGGCCGGGAAACGCCGGGCGCGCGGGAAGCCACGCCCCTTCATCGGTGCCCTCCCCCGACGCGCGCCCCGAACGGGGGGGACGAAAAATTATTCGCCGAACTGGATGAAGTTGAAGATGCAGAACATGATGAGCGTGGGCAGTAGAGCCCACAGGAAGAGTTGCAGGGCACTGATGCCTTTGAAGTATTTGCCGAGGATGGCCTGCCCCGCCGGGTTGGGGGCGTTGGCGATGACGGTGAGACCGCCGCCGGTGACGGCGCCCGCGACGACGGCGTACTTGATGCTTTCCTGCAGCCCGGGCACGGTGCTGGAGAGGAAGGTGACGCTGGCGTTGTCGTTGAAGGCGGTCAGGATGCTGGCGATGCCCATGGTGACGCCGGCACCCAGCTCAGCGAGCCCTTGCAGCACGGGCTGCATCCACCACCCTTGCACACCGCCCATGATGAGCAGTCCGGCGAGGAAGAAGGCGACGAGCAGCGGCACCTTGATGGAGAAGGCGTTTTGGTACTGCGGCGTGGCCATGGTGAAACCCAGGAAG
>JBJEVL010000264.1:0-1690 GCA_051884335.1 Akkermansia sp.
CGCTTTCGGGCAGGTCGAGCAGGGCGCGTGCATCCTCGCGGCTCAGCCCGCCCTCTTCCAGGGCTTTTCGGGCAAATGCGTGCATCATAGATTTTGCCTGAGAGCCTACCCCGCGCCCGCCGCGATGTCAAGCTCGCGGCGCGTGTGCGCGCGAAAGCGGGCGGGTGACGTATTTCCGGCTTGTCGCGCGCCCGCTTCGTGTTTTAATGGGGGATATGGCAACGATTTACCAAGAGATTACCGAGGGGATGAAGAGCGCCATGCGCGCCAAGGACACGGTGGCGCTGGGCGCGCTGCGCGGGCTGAAGGCGGCGCTGATGAACGCGCAGGTGGCCAAGGGCAATGTGCACGATGAACTGCCGCCCAACGAGGCGCAGAACGTGGTGCGCAAGCTCATCAAGCAGCACGAGGACGCCATCGCGCTCTACGAGAAGGCCGAGCGCCCCGAATCCGTGGCCAAGGAGCGCGCTGAGATGGAGATTTTGGCGGCCTTCCTGCCCAAGGAGCTGACGGAGGCCGAGATTGCCCCGATTCTCGATGCCGTGCTCGCGGAGCTGGGCGCGAGCACGAAGAAGGACATGGGGCGTGTGATGAAGGAGATGCAGAGCCGCACCGAGGGGCGCGCGCCGGGCAAGCTCCTCTCCGCCTTGGTGAGCAAGCGCCTGAGCTGAGGGTCATGTGGGCGGCGGTGATTGTGGCGGCGGGCAGCTCCCGCCGCGCCGGGTTTGACAAGTTGGCGGCGCCGCTGGCGGGGCTGCCGGTGCTGCGCCGCAGCGTCGATGCCTTTGTGCGCGCGGGGGCGGCAGCCATCGTCGTGGTGTGCCCGGAGTCCCGCTGGGTGCAGACGGGGCTGGCGGGGGCGTCGTTTCCCATTCCCGTGAGCCGCGTGGACGGCGGCGCGGAGCGCTGCGATTCCGTGGCGGCGGGCTTGGCGGCGCTGCCCGAGGGGGCGGAGCTGGTGGCGGTGCACGATGGTGCCCGCCCGCTGGTGACTCCGGAGGGGATTCTCGCCTGTGTGGCGGCGGCGCGGCGCTGTGGCGCGGCGGCCTGCGCGCACCCCGTGGTGGACACGCTCAAGCGCGCGGATGCGCAGGGAAAGACGCTGGCCGAGCCCGTGAGCCGCGAGCACCTGTGGGGCATGGAAACGCCGCAGGTGTTCCGCGCGGAGCTGCTGCGCGCGGCCTACGAGCGCGTGCGCGCGCTCGGGCTTTGCGTGACGGATGAGGTGTCGGCGCTGGAGACGCTGGGGCATGCCACGCAGCTGGTGACGGGCGGGGTGAATCTGAAGATCACGCTGCCGGGGGATTTGGCCCTGGCGGAGCTGATTTGGTCGCAGCGCTCATGAGTGCGGATCCCCGGTGTTGCGCGGTGGTGGGCGTGGGCTTTCTGGGCTCGCGCCTGCTGGCGCTGCTGCCGGGCGCGCGCGGGGTGGATCTGCGCCGTGGGGAGGATGCCGCCGATCCCGCCGTGTGGGCGGGGTCGCCGCCCGAGCGGATTTTCTGCTGCCAGTCTACGCGTGGGGGCGATGCCGCCGCCTACCGCCGCGCCTACCTCGGGGTGCTGCGTGCGTTGCCGGGTGCGGCGCGGCTGATTTGGTGTTCCGCGCTGTCGGCGGGTTCGGCGGCGGGTGCGCGCGCCGAGGTTTTGCGCGAGGCCGAGCAGGGGGTGCTGGCGCGCGGCGGCGTGGTGG
>JBJEVL010000265.1:0-1687 GCA_051884335.1 Akkermansia sp.
TCCACAGCGTGCCCATGATCACCACGAAGAGCAGCGCCGCCTCCGTCTGCCCGAACCAGATGCAGGCCAGCGGCACCCAGCACACGCTCGGCAGGGCTTGCAGCCCCAGCGCCGTCATGCCCAGCGTGTCGTGCAGGAAGCGGAAGCGCGCTGTGAGCATGCCCAGCGGCACGCCGAGCGCCAGCCCGATGGCGTAGCCGATGAGCAGGCGGCGCAGGGTGATGAGCATGGAGAGCGGGATGGCGCCGTTGAGGGTGTTGTCCCACAGGTAGTGCCCCACCGTGGGGGGCGGCGGCAGGACAAAGGGCGACCACAGCGCGTCCCCGCCGAAGCAGCCTGTGCAGACCGCCCAAAGCAGCAGGAGCGCCACGAAAAAGCCACAGCTAAGCAACACGCGTTTCATGAGCAATCGAGAAGGGGTAAGAACATCAGTCGGATTCGGCAGCGGTGTAGCCCTTGAGCGCGGAGGTGATGCGCTGCGAAAGGTCGGCGAGGTCGTGGTCGTTGATGCTGCGCGGGCGTGGCAGCCCCACGGGGAAGGCCTCGCGCACGCGCCCGGGATGCGGGGAGAAGAGCACCACGCGGCTGCCGAGGCAGACGGCTTCGCGCACGTTGTGCGTCACAAATACGATGGTCTTGCGCCGCTTCGCCCAAATATCCTGAATGTCGCCGTAGAGCTGCTCGCGGGTCATGGCGTCCAGCGCGGAGAAGGGCTCATCCATCAGCAGGATCTTGGGGTTGGGCGCCAGCGAGCGCGCCAGTGCCACGCGCTGCCGCATGCCGCCGGAGAGCTCGTGGATGTTGGCGTGGGCAAAGCGATCCATCTTGACGAGGTAGAGGTAGTACTTGGCCACCTCCAGCCGCTCTTTGTCCGTGAGGTTCGGCTTTTGCTTGAGCCCGAACATCACGTTGCCGATGACATCCAGCCACGGGAAGAGCGCGTGCTCTTGGAACATGACCATGCGGTCGCGCCCGGAGCCGCTGATGGGGGTGCCGTCGATGAGCGCCACGCCGCTGTCGGGGCGGTCGAGCCCGGCGATGATGTTGAGCAGCGTGGACTTGCCGCAGCCGCTGGGTCCCACAAAGCAGACGAACTCGCCCTCGCTGATGGTGATGGACACGTCCTCGAGCGCATGCACCACGCCGTTCGAGGTCACAAAGTCCTTGTACACATGCTCCACGCTGAGTTTGGCCGTGGGGTAGTGGTGGATTTCCTGATGGAGCGTTTCTTGCATGGTGTCAGGGCTGGGTCGGGGTGTAGATCATCTGTTGCAGGGGCGGCACGCGGTCGAGCAGACCGACGCCCTGCGCATCGGTCACAAATTGTTGCAGTCCGTCGAGGTCGATGGTATCGGTGAGGCTCAGCCGCGCCCAGGCGGAGGCGATGAGCTCCGTGTCCACGGGGCTTTGCGTGAGCGCCGAGAGCTCCTCGGCCACGCGCGCCTGCGCTTCCTGCGGGTGTTCGCGCACCCACTGTGTCAGCTCGCGGTGCGCGCGGATGAGCGCGGCGGCGGCTTCGGGGTGCGTGCGCAGCCAGCCCACGCGCCCGGCCAGCACGGTGGTGATGACCTGCGGCTCGTTGAAGAAGAGGCGCGCGCCGGCTTTTTGCTCCAGGATGGAGACCCAGGGCTCGACCGTCCACGCGGCATCCAGCGCGCCCTGCTGCATGAGCTGCACCTGCATGGCG
>JBJEVL010000266.1:0-1684 GCA_051884335.1 Akkermansia sp.
AAGAGCGGCTCTTCGCTCCGGTGCTTGACCAATGGCACCCGGGGCAGCCGCATCTGGTGGAGATCGTCATGCGCCGCCCGGACAGTGACAACGCCGCCGGCAGCGTGGCCAACATCACCCAGTTGGCGGCAGCCGGGTATCGCACAGCCGATGCCCAGGTGTCAGAGATGACGGGGTTGCAAGTGAGCAGTACCGACACGCCGCACCTGCCGCAGATCGGCACGGCGCTGAACAGCCTGCGCGTGCGCTACGCGCCGACCATGCTCTACCCCCCCGCCCGTGCCGCCTTCGAGCGCGCCGTCAACGCGCGCTCGGCGGCAGAGCAGCCGCTGAGCCGCGGCGAGCTGGCGGCACTCGCGCCGCTGGAAGCGGGACAACTGAGTGCCGACGGCATCAGCCACCGCGCTGCCACCGCCTACACCCTGCTGCGCCAAGCCGTGCAGCCGTGCGCCTCCGCAGAAGTGACCCAAGGCGGCGAGGAAGAGGAGGAGACGGCCGAAAACTGGAACGATAAGCGAGACAGCCGAGGGCGATTTGCTGCGCAAGGCTTCCACCGCAAGGGAGGAAGCGCTAGCAAGGGGAATCCCAAGAATCCCACCACGAAGAGCAACACCCCGCTGATAGCGGCTCCGGGAGCCAAGGTACAGGCGCAGGTGGATGCCACGGAGCACGCGCTGAAAGCAAAAGAGGGAGGCGGTGGCGTGGTTCAAGGTGCGGCGTGGGTCAAGGGCAAGCGCTTAGATGTGCCCGGTGGCAGCCCTGACACTGGCGGAGCCGCACACATGACGAAGCATTACAAGCCCGGCGATACATCACGCAGGGAGGCGGCGAAGGATGCCAACTTGGGACGCAAAAAGCAAGACCGCACAGAGTTAGCATCCTTGGGAAAGCGCAACAAGGTAATTCTTGCGGATAAGGGGGACCATTTGGAAATTGTTACCACTCGAAGGAAAACCGATCATGAATGAAGCCTGCAAAAAAGCCCCGGACATGATCCGGAGCCTACTGACAGATAACACGGCGTTCGTGCCCAGTTTACTCGCTGCGGCTTTTTGGCCACACCGCAGCAAGGTGCCGTCAGGAATTTCAAGGTAGCGTAGCCAGGCCAAAAAGTCAACCCCATCAATCAAAAAAATGCAGCATTTGCCCACCATCGCACAAAACGCCGTACAAGCCTCGAGAACGCCGCGCAGGGCTCCCAAGGGTGCGGAGTACCCCAAAGCCGCCTGCGAGGGCGGCAGAGTGGCGGCAGAGAGCCGCAGAAGGCACTATTGACACCAAGGAACACCGTAGACATGAGCATACCGGCATTTACAGACAAAACCGCCCCGCGCGCGCCGTTTAAGCCCGGCAGCGTGCCGATGGCGGCTTGGTACAACATCGAGACGGTCTTTTGCCACGCCTGCCCTAACCCGGCAGCCATGCTGCACAGCCATGGGATCCACCCGGAGGAGGGCTGCGATTTGTGGGAGGCATGCGTGGCGGCGGGGCTTGACCGAGAGGTCGCCACCAGGGAGACCCTGGCGGCGCTGGCGGACACCTTCCGCGCGGTGGATGCGCAGGGGCGCGGGGTGCTGCTGACGGTAGACCATGCGGGCGTCGGCGAGCGCCCGGACACGCGGGCGGCGGGCTGGATCAAGGCGCTGCATGCGGAGGGAGGCAAGCTGTGGGCGTGGATTGAGCT
>JBJEVL010000267.1:0-1668 GCA_051884335.1 Akkermansia sp.
ATTCCCACGCAGGAGAAAATCGACCGCGCCCAAATCGTCTTTTGGAACGAGGGGAGCCCCGAGAACCTGCGCCGACAGGTGCAGATGTTCTACGATTCGGAGCTGGCCTCCGAGGTCAAGGCGGCGCAGGCGCGCGCCCGCGTCATCGACCTCAACGAGCTGCGCCGCAAGCCCTTGGGCGAGCTGCAGAAACTGGCGGCAGCCCGCAAGGGCGCCGAGAGCCTGCCGCGCGCGGAACTCGTGGCCGAGCTGGTGCGCAGCTACCTGAACGAGGGGAGTCCCGTGTTCGTCTCCGGCGTGTTGGAAGCGGACAAGCAGGGGAACATCCTGCGCGATCCCGCCCGCAGTTTCCGCCCCGCTGCGGACGATGTGAACCTCCCCACCGAGCTGGTGCGCCGCTACGCCCTGCGCCCCGGCAACGCCTGCCGCGTGCGCCTGCGCAGCCCCCGCGGCAAGCAGGAGAAGGGGCTCATTGCCGATGAGCTGATCGAGATTGAAGGGCAGCCCGCCGCCGACTACCGGCAGCCCACCGACTTCGAGCGCCTGACCGCCCTCATCCCCACGCGTCGCCTGATTTTGGAGAACCCGGATGTCAAATCGCCCTCCATGCGCGTGCTCGACCTGATCACGCCGCTGGGCATGGGGCAGCGCGCCCTCATCGTGGCGCCGCCGCGCGGCGGCAAGACCGTGCTGCTCAAGACGATGGCCAAGTGCCTGCGCGCCAACTACCCGGAGGCCGAGCTGCTCGTGCTGCTGCTCGATGAGCGCCCGGAAGAGGTGAGCGACTTCGAGGAAACCGTCGATGTGCCTGTATATGCCTCCACCTTCGATGAACCCTCCCGCCGCCATGCCCAGCTGAGCGACCTCGTGCTGGAGCGCGCGCGGCGTTTGGTGGAGCAGGGGCGCGATGTCATCATCATGCTCGATTCGCTCACGCGCCTGGCTCGCGGCTACAACGCCAACCAAAGCGGCGGGCGCACCATGAGCGGCGGCTTGGGCAGCAATGCGCTGGAAAAACCGCGCAAATTCTTCGGCGCCGCCCGCAATATCGAGGAGGGCGGCAGCCTCACCATCATCGCCACCTGCCTGGTCGACACCGAATCGCGCATGGACGAGATCATTTTTGAGGAGTTCAAGGGCACCGGCAACATGGAAATCCGCCTCGACCGCGAGTTGTCCGAGCGCCGCATCTACCCCGCGATTTCCATCCCGCGCAGCGGCACCCGCAACGACGATCGCCTGTACCACCCCGAGGAGATGCTGCGCGTGTTGCAACTGCGGCGACAGCTGGCGGCACTGCCCGGGTGGGAGGGCTTGCAGACGCTGCTCAAAAACATTGCCAAGACGCAGAACAACGCCGAGCTACTCCTGCGCGGTCTGGTCGTCGGCAGTCGTTGAGCCCTCCGCATCGTCCTCATCGGTGGCGTCGCTCGCCGCGTAGTAGGGTTCCGCACCGCGCAGGTAGCGGACGCGCGCGCCCTGCCACTCCTCCCGGGCGAAGCGGCGCACAGGCATGACCGGGTTGTGCCCCAGCCACAACTCATCGGCGCGGTAGGCTTCATCGGGGAGTTCCGCCAGCGTCAGTGCGGAGGCATTCCCCACAAACAGCGTGCGCTTTCCCGCGTGCTCCCACTGTAAAATCGGCTGCTGACCCGCTTTCCCCGAATC
>JBJEVL010000268.1:0-1667 GCA_051884335.1 Akkermansia sp.
ATTGATGACCTGGCAGACTACCGGGTGAGCGCCCTGCTGCTTTCCGGCGGCGAGCCGCTGCTGCACCCGCATCTGCCGCAGATCTTGGAGCGCGCCATCGGCCGCGGGCTCAAGGTGACCATCTCCACCAACGGTACGAAGATTACCCCGGCGCTGGCGGCGCGTTTCAAGGAGTTGGGCGTGGCCTATGTGGGCATTTCGCTGGACGGCATCGGCGCGGTGCACGACGCCTTCCGGGGCGTGCCGGGTGCCTTTGAGGGGGCTATCCGCGGCTTCCGCCTTTGCGAGGAGGTGGGGCAAAAGACGGGGCTGCGTCTGACGCTCACGCGCAACAACGTGCAGAGCATGGAAGAGATTCTCGACTTCATCGAGCGCGAGAACATCCGCCGCGTGTGCTTCTACCACCTGGTGCCGACGGGGCGCGGGGTGGAGGTGGCGAGCCTGCGCCCGGAGGAGGCTCGGCGCGCCATCGACCTGCTGATTGCCCGCGCGGAGAAGTGGGCGGCGGCGGGCGATGACCGCGAGTTGCTGACGGTGACGCAGCCTGCCGACGGGGTTTACCTGCTGCTGCGCCAGCTGCGCGAGGGCAGCCCGCTGGCGGCGGAGACGCTGCGCCTGCTGCGCTGGAACGGCGGCGGCGCGAACTCCAGCGGTCGCGGCTTTGCCAACATCGACACGCAGGGCAACATTCACCCCGACCAGTTCTGGCAGAGCGTGACGCTCGGCAATGTCAAGACGCAGAAATTTTCCGACGTGTGGGAGGCCGCGAGCGAGCCCTCGGCGGCGGCGCTGCGCGAGCTGCGCGGCAGCGATGACCCCGCCGAGCGCCAACGCCGCCTCAGCGGGCGCTGCGCCCACTGCAAACATTTTGCGCTCTGCGGCGGGGGATTCCGCACGCGTGCGGCTTTCCTCAACGGCCATTGGTACGGTTCGGACACGGGTTGCTACCTCACCGATGAGGAAACGCAGACGGATTTGGCGGATTTTTTGAATTCGGCGGCTGAAAAATGAGAAAAATCACTGTTTTTTCCTCTTTTCTCTTGCATGAGTTGTGGGGCTGTGCTATGTATGTTGATGTCATGAAGCGCTTACTCCTTTCCTCCCTTATCGTGGCGATGGCCGGTGCTGCTTATGCGGACATTCAGGCTCCTCCCGCCTCTGAGTACACCGCCACCCGCAAGCTCGGTCGCGCGATCGACAACCTTGTGTGGGGTGTTTCCGAACTGCCGAACACCATCATCCGTTGGACGGCTAACGAGGGTACCACCGCCGGGTTCTCCGTGGGCATTGTCGAGGGTACCACCCGCACGGCCACCCGCATCGGCTACGGTTTCTACGAGCTGGTGACCTTCTGGGCTCCCACCTACAAGTGCACCTACCGTCCTCCCTACCAGGGCAGCTGCGGCCGCAACGGCCTCAAGGAGTACAACGTGTGGGGCGGCTTCTCCGAGTTCCCCGAGGAGCTGGGCTTCGAGAGCAAGTACGACTACAGCCGTCGTTCCCAGGACTGAAGCTCCGCCGAAACATCTCTCTACGCGATCCGTCTCTCCCTTGGGCGAGAGGCGGATCTTTTTTGCGCGGGGGGGGGATAGAGACGTTTTTTTGTGCGCGGTCGGGGATGCGCAGCGGTTTGGGCTGGACAGAGCGGGGGATGCTGTGCTAAACTC
>JBJEVL010000269.1:0-27301 GCA_051884335.1 Akkermansia sp.
CGGGTGCGGTGTGGCAGATCACGGGCGCATGGTCTGCGCGCGCGGGCTACACGGGTGAGCTGCGCGAGGGCGCGGATGACCACAACGTGAACCTGAGCGCCACCCACAGCTTCTGATCCTGACCGGGCCGCAGTTTTTTCCAAGAAACTAAGTCCTCGGAATCCCCAAAGACATAGAAACCCCGCAGTGGTGCCTGACACTGCGGGGTTTTTGATTGTCGCCCGCCCGCCGGCGGCGCCTGAAAACGCCCTGACGCTCCCCCGCCAGCGGCGGGGGACCTTGCTGCCGGGGCACGCAAAGGGGGAAGCGCCGATGGCGGCGCCTCCCCCTTTGTTTCGCGTTGTGCGGCGGCGGTCAGAAGCGGATGCCCAGATCGATGCCGAAGGTGAAGAGGAAGTGGTCGACGATGCCGGAATCGTAGGCGCGCTCGATCTTGCGCGCATTGCAGCCCGACCAGGAGCAGCTGCCCCAGGGGGTGATGTAGAAGCGCCCGTCGCGACCGACGCTGCCGCCGTGCGTGTAGAGCGGCAGGGCAACCCGGATGCGGTAGGCATCCACACCCTCCACGCCGGCACCCCAGTAGCCCAGCGAGGGGGCGATGCCGGCGGAAATTTCCACGTCCGAGCCGATGATGGGCCCGTTGAGCACGTTGGTGAGGCGGTAGCCCAGCTCGGCATCAAAGTAGCTGCCTGTGAGCCCCTGGAAGCCCCAGCCCCAGAGCGCATGGCCGAAGAAGCCGCGCTGGCGGTCGTTGTAGGACAGGCGCAGGTTGAAATCCTGTGCCAAGCGGTGCGGGCAGTCGCCGCTCGCATGGGCGAGGAAGCCCTCTGCGCCGCCGTGGCGCAGGCTGTAGCCGACCTCGGCCATCAGGTTCGGGAACAGTTCCTTGCCGATGGCGTAGTCGAAGCGCACGAGGGGGGTATCGCCCAGCGCATCTTCGGTGTCCCAAATGTAGCCGTATTCGCCGCCGATGCGCTGCTGAATGCCGAGGCCGAACAGATTGCGGTTCGGCAGGGTCCACGAGCCGCTCAGCGAGGAAAAGCCGTGGTGCGTGAACATGTCGGTGAAGCCCATGCCGCGCACCGTGTAGTTGGAGCTGAAAGCATTGAGGTTGACATAGCTCACGCGGTCGGAGGAGGCCGGGGTCACAGGGGCGGTGTAGGGCACGGCCGGGGTTTGGTAGCCGCCGTTGTAGCTCGCGTCGTAACTGACACTGTCGTAGGTGATGTCGCCGGAGGGAATGGCAGGGGCGAGTTCGGTCGCTGCGAGCGGCAGCGCGGCAAGGCTCAGAAGGCAGGGGGTGAGGCGCATGGGATGATGATAGCGTTTGTGGTGAAAAATGCAAGATTAAAGCACGGGCTTTACCAAGCCCGTTGCCACTCGATGCGGTTTTCCGGTTTCCAGAATTGCTCGAGTTGGTAGAAGTTGCGGGTTTCTTCGCCCATGACATGCACCATGACATCGATGTAGTCCAGCACGGACCAAAGCGCCTGCGGCGCGCGGTCGGCGTACACGGGGTCGAGCCCGTGTCGTTCGTACACATCGTGATCCACATCGCGCAGCACGGCACGCAGGTGCGGCACGGAGGTCGCGGTGCAGACCACGGCAAAATCCGTCAGCGAGGAGGTGCCCCGCAGGTCGTACACGGCAATATCGGTGGCTTTGGCATCATCGGCGGCTGTTGCACAGGCAACGGCGAGCTCTCGGGCGGTCATAGGCATTCAGTGTGTGGGAGGTTGTTCAGTGGGGGAGTCCGTTTCCTTCGGGGTGTTGTCGGCGGGAGTGTCCTGCCCGGCATCAGCTGCGGGCTCTTCGGTCGGGGCTTCCGACGTTTCGCGAGCCGCTTCCGGCTCCTCGGGGGGCAGTTCGGGGGGCAGCTCGCGCACGGGAGGTTCGCTCAGCGTGCCCGTTTCCAGCAGCTCGCTCACCTGCTTGCCGGTCAGGGTTTCGTATTCCAGCAGCGTGTCGGCAATGAGCAGCAGGCGCTCCTTGTTCTCGCGGATAATGCTCAGCGCGCGCTCGTAGTTCTCGCTCACAATGCGCTGCACTTCCTCATCAATCAACTGAGCCGTGTGCTCGGAGAAGCTGCGCCCCTGAGCCAAATCGCGCGCCAGGAACACCTCGCTGTGGCCGCTGGCGTATTCGACGGGGCCGAGCTTGGGGCTCATGCCGTAGACGCACACCATCTTGCGGGCGATGTTCGTGGCTTGGCGGATGTCCATGCTGGCACCGCCGGAGACATCGCCGTAGATGACCTGCTCGGCGCAGCGGCCGCCCATCGCCATGACGATGTAGTCGTGCAGCTCGCTCTCGTATTCGCTGTGCTTGTCCTCCTCGGGCAGCATCATGGTGACGCCCAGCGCCGGGCCGCGCGGGATGATGGTGACCTTGTGCAGCGGGAGGGTTTTGGCCAGATTGGTCTTGAGCAGGCAGAGCGCGTGGCCGACCTCGTGAATGGCGGTGTTGCGCTTCTCCTTCTCGGTGATTTCCAGCGAGCGGCGCTCGCGCCCCCAGCGCACTTTTTCGCGCGCCTCCTCCAAATCCTCCTGCTGCACGGCAGGGCGGTTCTTGCGGGCGGCCATGAGTGCGGCCTCGTTGACGAGGTTGGCGAGCTCGGCGCCGGAGAAGCCCGTGGTGGCGCGGGCAATGGGGTTGAGGTCGACCCCGTCGGCCAGCTTCACCTTGCGGGCGTGCACCTTGAGAATCTGCTCGCGCCCGGCGGCATCGGGCAGGTTGACCGTCACCTGGCGGTCGAAGCGACCGGGGCGCAGCAGGGCGGGGTCGAGCACATCCACGCGGTTGGTGGCGGCGATGACGATGACATTTTCGTTGGCGGTGAAGCCGTCCATCTCCACCAGCAGGGCGTTGAGCGTCTGCTCGCGTTCGTCGTGCCCGCCGCCGACACCGTGTCCGCGATGGCGGCCGACGGCATCAATCTCGTCGATGAAGATGAGGCAGGGCGCGTGCTTCTTGGCTTCGTCAAACATGTCGCGCACGCGGCTGGCACCCACGCCGACGAACATTTCCACGAAGTCGGAGCCCGAGATGGTGTAGAAGGGCACATCGGCCTCGCCGGCGATGGCGCGCGCCAGCAGGGTCTTGCCCGTGCCGGGGGGGCCGACCATCAGCACGCCCTTGGGAATGGTGCCGCCCAGGTTGCGGAACTTTTTGGGATTGCGCAGGAACTCGACGATTTCCCACACTTCCTCCTTGGCTTCGGAGATACCGGCGACATCCTTGAAGGTGACGTGGTTCTTGGAGGGGTCGAGCAGGCGCGCGCGGCTGCGGGCGAACTTCATGGCGCCGCCGGGGCCGCCGCTCTGAGCGCGGAAGAGGAAGAAGAGCAGCAGCAGCACGACCGCCAGCGGCAGGAGATTGATGAGGATGTTGCTCCAGGTGTTGTCCTCGGCGCGGTAATCGGCGTTGTTGCCCAGTAGCTCGCGCACGGCATCGCCTTGGAAAAGACGGTTGAAGCGGACGCGCACCGGCTCCACCTCGCGCGGCGTCACCTTGTCGGTGTACGCCTTGCGGTACTTGCCGATGATGACATTGTCGCCGTTGTTCAGGTGGTAGATGGCGGCGCTGCCGGGGAGGATGCGCCCCTCGACGCCCAGCCGCTCAAAGGCTTCGCAGCCGGCCAGCTTGTCGGCGGTTTCGACGGCGGGTTGCTCCATCGCCGGCGGGGTGGAGGTGATGCCGAAGCGGTTGCAGAGCGTGCGCAAGGTTTCGGAATCGGTGTAGGGGAGCACGAAGGTGCCCTCTTGGTAGTTCGGCTTCTTCTTGTAGAGGTAGGCGGTGAGGGTGCTCTCGCTGCCGGCATCGTTGGTCGTGACCTCGATGGGGTAGTCCCTGGGCTGCGTGGTCACCACAAGCCCTTCGCGGTAGTCCTTGGTGAAGGCGTCGAGCGTGATGCTGCGCGCGGGGCTGCTCATGGAGCCGTCAAACACGAAGGCCACCAGCAGAATGCCCGTGATGACGGCCATGAGAATCATCACACCCCAGTTCGGCGAGGAACCGGGCTGCGGGGGGGAGGAAAAAGGGTTTTTCTTGGGGGGAAGCGGGGGCATGGTGTGTCTGCTGCAATTATAAGGGCTGCACAGGCGCGAGGAAAAATCCTTTTTGAGGCATGCGGCCGAAAAAGGCTGTCAGCAGGGGGCGCGCTCAGATGAGGTGCCCCATGCGGTCGCGCTTGGTCTCCAGATAGTGCTTGTTGTCGGCGTTCGGGGGGATGCTGATGGGCACTTGCTCCGCGATGTCGAGCCCATGCCCCGAGAGGCCGACGATTTTGCGCGGGTTGTTGGTCATGAGCCGCAGGTGGCGCACGCCGAGGTCGCGCAGAATCTGGGCGCCGACGCCGTAGTCACGCAGGTCGGGCGGGAAGCCGAGCTGCACGTTGGCATCCACGGTGTCGAGCCCCTGTTCCTGGAGCTTGTAGGCGTGCAGCTTGGCCGAGAGGCCGATGCCGCGCCCCTCCTGACGCAGGTAGAGGATGATGCCGCCCTCGGCCGCGACGCGGCGCATGGCGGCGTGCAGCTGGCTTCCGCAGTCGCAACGGCGGCTGCCGAAGACATCGCCCGTCAGGCACTCGCTGTGCAAGCGGCAGAGGATGGGTTTGTCGGGGTCGATGTCGCCGCTCACGAGGGCGAGGTGCGTCTGCCCGTCCACCTCGCTGTGGTAGGAGTGGCAGGTGAATTCGCCGAACTCGGTGGGCAGTTTGACGGTCTCCTCGCGGTACACGAGCTTTTCGGTGTGCTGGCGGTGCTCGATGATCTGCGCCAGCGAGCAGGCTTTCAACGCGTACTGCTTCTGGAAGCTGCCGAGCTCGCCCAGGCGCGCCATCGTGCCGTCGTCCTTCATGATTTCGCAGCAAACCCCCACGGGTTCCATCCCGGCGATGCGCAGCAGGTCGACGGTGGCCTCCGTGTGCCCGGCGCGGCGCAGCACGCCGCCCTCGCGGGCGCGCAGGGGGAAGCAGTGCCCCGGCTGCACAAAGTCGTCGAGCGTGCTGCGCGGGTCGGCCAGCTTCATGGTGGTCAGCGAACGCTCAAAGGCCGAGATGCCCGTGGTGGTGCCCTCCTTGGTGTCGACGGAGACGGTGAAGGCGGTGTGCAGTTTTTCGGTGTTGTGCTGCGCCTGCATGGGCAGCCCCAGCTGCTCGACGCGCTCGGGCGCCATGGGCACGCAGATGAGCCCGCGGGCGTGCGTGGCCATGAAGTTGATGTTCTGCGGGGTGGCAAATTGCCCGGCGCAGATGAGGTCGGCCTCGTTCTCGCGCTGCGGGTCGTCCGTGACGAGAATCATCCGCCCGAGCCGCAGCTCCTCGATGACCTCGGCCAGGGGGGAATAGATGATGGGGTCGCTGCCGTCGGCCACGGGCACACTCGCGGGCGGGGTAGGTTCGGGGGTCGGGGCGGTTTCGGGGGCCGGGGCAGGCTCGGGCTCGCGGGGCAGCGCGACCCCGCCCTCTGCGGCATCGCATTGGTTGATGAAGTCGTTCATGTCAAAGACGCCGTTCTTGGCGTGGAACTCAATGTGTTGCATGGGGGAATCAGTGTTCGTAGAGGGTGGGGTCGGGCGCGCCGGCGGCGGCAAAGGCTGCCTTGCGCTCGCGGCAGGTGGCGCAGAGCCCGCAGTGGCGCTCGCCGCCGCGGTAGCAGGAGTAGGTGTGGGCGTAGTCCACCCCCAGCCGCAGCCCCTCGCGCACGATGTCGCCCTTGGAGGCGCGGATGAAGGGGCGCAAAATTTGCAGGCGGGCGTAGGTGCCCAGCCGAATGGCCTCGCCCATGGCGCTCATGAACTCCTCGCGGCAGTCGGGGTAGATGGCGTGGTCGCCCGAGTGGGCGGCAATGACGATGCCCTCCGCCCCCTTGCTCTCCGCAATGCCGGCGGCGATGGCCAGAAAGATGCCGTTGCGGAAGGGGACGACGGTCTGCCGCAGGTTTTCGGGGGCGTAGTCCCCGGTGGGGATGGCATCCGCCCCGCTCAGCAGGGCGCTGGAAAGGTGGCTCGCGAGGGTGCTCAGGTCGAGCTCAATGTAGGGAACGCCCAGGTGCTCAGCCTGCCAGCGGGCGCAGGCGAGCTCGCGCTCGGCGTGGTTGCTGCCGTAGCGGAAGGCCAGCGCGCAGGTGATGCGGTGCTCGGCGGCGGCGCGGTGCAGGGCGGTGGTGGAGTCCAGCCCCCCCGAGAGAAGAACGGCGACATTCATGGCGCGGCGGCTGTTCAGCGGGGGCGGTTCTCGGGGTGGTGCTCGGCGGTGCAGGTGAGCCGGATGCCCCCGCGCGAGCCGAAGCGCCCCTCGACCTTCATCCACGCGGGCTGCACCGCCGCCACGAGGTCGTCGAGGATGCGGTTGACCACCTGCTCGTTGAAGGCAGGGTAGTTGCGGAAGGAGGCGAGGTAGTACTTGAGGCTCTTGGTCTCCACGCACTTCTCCGCCGGGCTGTAGGTGATGCTCATCTTGCAGCTGTCGGGCTGCCCCGTCACGGGGCAGAGCGAGGAGAACTCATCCGTCTCCAGCGTCACCACATAGGGGCGCCCGGGCGTGCGGTTCGGGAAGGCTTCGAGTTTGGCCTCATCGGGGCTGGAGAAAAAGGCGGTGTGCCGCCCCAGCATCGAGATGTCGTTGCTCATGGTGTGTGCGGAAAATCAGAGTTTGGTCAGGGTGTAGCCGTCGCGCCCGTCCTTCATGCCCCAGCCCAGCTGAGCCAGCTCGGCGCGCAGGGCATCGGCGCTTGCCCAATCCTTGGCGCAGCGGGCCGCCCAGCGCTTGTCGGCGATCGCGCGGATGTCCTCGGGCACCTCGATGTCGGCGTCGGGGTCGGGCAGTTGCAGCCCCAGCGCCTCCGTGATGACGCGGAAGGCGCGCCACAGCGCCGTCGCCTCCTCGGGCGACAGGGTGTCGGGCTTCACGCTCCTGATGGCGCTGAACACGTGGCCGAGCGCCTCCGGGGTGTTGAGGTCGTCCTCCAGGCTCGCCCAGGCGGGCTCGAAGATGCCGAGGGCGGGGCGCTGCTTCACCAACTCGCGATAGGCGGGCTCCTTGGCGCCGGACGCCTTGGCGAGCGCCTTGTCGAAGCGCCCGAGCTTGTTGAGGGCGCTCGCGGCGTCCTTCAGCCCGGCGAGGGTGAAGTTGAGCGGGCGGCGGTAGTAGGCGCCGGCGAGGATGTAGCGCAGCGCGGCGGGGCTGTGCCCCATGCCCTGCAGCTGGTCGAGGGTGTAGAGGTTGCCGAGGCTCTTGCTCATCTTGGCGCCGTCCACCAGCAGGTGGGTGATGTGGAACCAGTGGCGCGCGCTCTCGCCGCCGCAGGCGCAGCGGCTTTGGGCAATCTCGTTCTCGTGGTGCGGGAAGATGAGATCCACGCCGCCGGAGTGCAGGTCGAAGGTGTCGCCCAGGTACTTGTGGCTCATGGCCGAGCATTCGAGGTGCCAGCCGGGGCGCCCCTCGCCCCAGGGGCTGGGCCAGAAGTTGGGGCCGTCCTCGGGGCGGCGCGCCTTCCAGAGCACGAAGTCCGCCACGCTGTCCTTGTCGTACTCATCGACATCCGCGCGGGTGGTCGCGGTCTTGCCCAGATCGAGCGTCTGGCGGTCGAGGTGGGCGAGCCGCCCATACTCGGGGTAGGAGGAGATGCGGAAGTAGACCGAGCCGTCCTCGCTGCGGTAGGCATGGCCGGAGTCCATGAGCCGCTGCACGATCTCGATCTGCTCGGCGATGTGGTGGACGGCGCCGGGCTCCACATGCGGCGGCAGGCAGTTGAGCGCCTTGCAGTCCGCGTGGAATTTCTCCGTCCACTGCGCGGTGTAGTCCGCGAGGGGCACGCCCTGCGCCTGCGAGTTGCGGATGGTCTTGTCGTCCACATCGGTGATGTTGCGGACGTGTTTGGTGCGCAGCCCGCCGAGCTCGACCACGCGGCGGAAGACATCCTGAATGACAAAGGTGCGGAAGTTGCCGATGTGGGCGGCGGCGTACACCGTCGGGCCGCAACAGTAGAAGCGCAGCTGTTTGCCGTCTTCCGCCTGTACGGGTTTGAGCGCCCCCGACTGTGTATCAAAGAGATTCAACATAACGCCCGCCAGTATGAGCGCGCGGGCGCGCATCGTCAAGCCTTCCCTGTGTCCTATTCCGCTGCGCGGAGCGGCGCGTGGGGAAGAACGCGCGGCAGCCCCCGCATCGGGAGCTGCCGCAACGGAAAGCGAGAACGAAGCGCCGGCGACTCAGTGCAGCCTGGAGAACAGGGTGGGATGGTCGAGGATGCTCATGTAGGGGCGGTGGTCGATGCCCGAGTCCAAGAGATAGAGGGTGAGCAGGCGCTTGACGATGGCGAGAATGCGCTCCGGCTGCCAGGGCTTTTCGATGTAGTTGTCGATGTGCCCGTCGTTGATGGCGTTGATGGTGTCGGCGTGGGTTGCCTGACCGGTCAGCAGCACCTTGCGCGTGTTCTTGAAACGGCGGTCGGCGGCCACCTTGCCCAAGAGCTCGGTGCCGCTGGCACCGGGCATCACCTGGTCGGAGATGATGATGGCCACATGGTCGCCGGACTGGTCGATTTGCTTGGCGAGGGAGAGGCAGTCCTCCACCCCGGAGGCTTCCTCCAGGCGGACGAGCGGCGTGAGCGGGCGAAGGTCGCGCAGGACGGAGTCGAGCACCTCCTGTTGGTCATCAACGCAGATAATGTTGATTTGTTCCATAAGTGTGTCGTGGGGTAAAAGCTGTTGTTCGGCTGTTCTCAATCCTAGCAGAGGCGGCGCTTTTCTGCAACGAAAAAAGGCGACGGGAGCAGCAAAAATCGCGGGGAGCGGGTGCGTCAGTTTTCCACGGCCGGCTCCTCGGTGCTCAGGGGCAGGTAGACGGCAAAGCAGGTGGCCTGTTCATCGCTGGTGAGCTCGATGTTGCCCTTGTAGCTGTCGATGACGCGGCGCACGATGGCCAGCCCCAGCCCCAGCCCGAAATCGAGCCCCAGTTTCTTGGTGGTGAAGTTGGGCTGGAAGATTTTTTCGCGGAGGGCTTCGGGGATGGTCGGCCCGTTGTTGGTGAAGGAGACGCGGATGTAGTCCGTCGGCAGCAGCCGCAGGCCGTCGGCGTGGTACAGCTCGGCGCGGATGCTCAGGGTAGGCTGCTCGGTGCCGCCCTGTTCCATGGCATCGCAGGCGTTTTTGATGATGTTGGTCCACACCTGCACCAGCTCGGTGACATCGGCGGTGATGGGGGGCAGGGCGGGGAAATCGGTCTCCAGCCGGATGTGCTTGAGCTTGTTGGTCAGCAGGTTCATCGCATCGTTGAGCGATTCGATGACATCGGCATCGGTGCTGCGGGCGGAGTTGCCGCCGCCCAGCATCTTGACGGAGCGCACGATGCCCGTGGCGTGGCGGGCGGCAATCTGCATGTCGCGCAGGTCGTGCCCCAGCTCCCAAAAGCGGTAGTTGCTGCGGAGATTCTTGAGGAATTTGCGGTCGAGTTTCTTCAGCTCGGCCTCATTGGGCGCGATGTGCGCCAGCACCTTGGCGGCATCCTGTGTCCAGCCGAGCTCGCGTTCGTAGCGCCGCGCCGTTTGGCGCAGCTCGGCGGCGGGCGTGAAACTCTTGTCGATAAAGCCGAGGGTGAAGAGCTTGGAGTTGAAGGGGTTTTCCTCTGCCAGGCAGTAGGTGAGCTGCTCGGCGACGAACTCCATGCGGCGCGAGATGACACCCACGGCGTTGTTGAGCTCGTGGGCGATGCCCGCCGTCAGCTGGCTGAGCGTGGTCGCCATCTCCGCGCGCTGCAACAGCCGGCGCGCCTCTTCCTTCTCGGCGGCGTGGTCGAAGATGCGGCGGTTGCGCGCCGCCAGTTCGTGGATGAGCACGGGGAGAAACTGGTGCTCCAGCGAGCCGTAGTGCTCCTCGTCCACCGCCTGCACCTCGGTGTCGATGTAGGCCAGCTCGGTGTCCTCGAGCGCCACGATGTCGTTGGAGCTGTGGAAAGCCCCCGAGAAGAAGCTCTGCACGCAGACGTAAGAGCCCGCCTCCACGCGGAAAACCTCGTAGGTGCGGGTGCCTGTCTCGGCGGGCAGCCCGCAGCCGGGGATGGTTCCCTCGTGGCGGTAGGCGGCCAGCGAGCCCTGCAGGATGAGGTAGAGCCGGTGGCTCTCCTCACCCTGCGCCACCACCATCGCGCCCTTGTCGACATGCTGGGTGCGCGCCGGATCGCTGAAGTAGACCTCGCGCAGTCGCTGCAGCGAGGCGCTCTGACCTGTCAGTTCATCGAACATGGGGCGGAAGGGTGGCGGGTTGCGGTGCGGCTCAGGCGAAGAAGCCGCAGTTGTTGAGGACATACATGAGCACGAAGGTCAGCACGAGTCCCGTCAGGCACAGGATGGTGCCCGAAACGGCCATGCCCTTCTGCTCAACCAGCCCCGTGGCATAGGCCAGCGCGTTGGGCGGCGTGGAAATCGGCAGCGCCATGCCCAGCGAGGAGGAGAAGGCAATCGCGCAGAGCAGCCCGATGGCGCCCGCGTTGTCCATGACACCCGCGCCCACCATGGTGCCCGCCACGGCGGCGAGAATGGGCATGAGCAGCGAGGCGGTCGCCGTGTGGCTCATGAAGGTCGCCATGAAGAGGCAGATGCTGCCCGCGCCGACCATGAGCATCGTGGCGTTCCAGCTGGCAAAGGGAATGGCGTTGATGAGGTCCTTGGCGAGGTTGGTCTGCTGCAGCGCCACGCCGAGCGCAAAGCCGCCCGCGACCAGCCACAGCACATCCCAGCTCATGCTCTTGAGATCCTTGGCGGTGATGACACCCGTGACGGCGAATACGCCGATGGGGACGATGGCCACCGTGTTGGCGTCCACACCGATGAGGTCGGAGAACACCCACAGGAGAATCGACACGGCGAAGGTCACATAGACGATGATGGCCTTGGGCGTCTTGAGGAACTCGCCCTCCATCTTCAGCTCAATGCTCTTGGCCTTGATGGGGAACATCTTGATGAGCAGCAGCCAGCCGATAATCAGCATGACGGCGACGAAGGGGACACCGAAGAGCATCCACTTGCCGAAGGAAATCGTGAGCCCCATGTCCTGCATGGCCTTGAGGGCGATGGCATTGGGCGGGGTGCCGATGGGCGTGCCGATGCCGCCGATGTTGGCCGCCACGGGGATGCAGAGGGCAAAGGCGGCGCGCCCGCGATCCTCCGGCGCAAAGAGGGCAAGCACGGGCCCGAGAATGGCTAGCATCATGGCGGCGGTGGCGGTGTTGCTCATGAACATGGAGAAGAGCGCCGTCACGCACATGAGCCCCAGCAGCACAAACTTGGGATTGGTGCCGAAAGGCTTGAGCAGCGCCTTGGCCAAGCTGATGTCCAGGCGGTACTTGGTGGCAGCGGCGGCCAGGAAGAAGCCGCCGAGGAAGAGGATGATGATGGGGTCGGCAAAGGTGGCCATCACGGCCTTCTGCTGCATGACATTGGTGATGGTCATGCTCTTGATGGGCGCCAGATCCACCGTGCCGTCGTGCATGCGCAGCACGGCGCCCTGCAGCGCCTCGGCCTCCGCCGCCTTGTCGGGCTCCGCGGCGTTCTTCATCAGCTCACCGTCGATGGTGGTGATGATGCCCGTCGCGTCCAAATTGGCCTTGCCCTTGAGGGTCTTTTTGATGGCGGCCATCATGTTTTCCTTGGTCGTCGGCGTCAGCTTGCCCAGAGTGGCGCTGTCGACCGTCGTCTCGACCACGGCTGCATCGTACACAGCGGGGCGCAGGAAGGTGAACGCGCTGGAGGACATGCAGAGCAGGCAGATGGTGATGACAAGCGTGGAGGTGGTCCAAATCGGAATGGGCTCGAGAATCCACATGAGGGCAGCCATCACGAAGAGAGCCACCACCCCCTGTTGCACCATGTTGAGCTCCACCCCCCACGAGGCGTAGGGAAGGAAGAACGTGCAGCCGCTGAGCAGGAGCACGATCATGATCTTGATCAGTGATTTGGTTGTGCTGTTCATAGTCGTTTTCGCGTGAAAAAGACGGCACCGGCGCAGCTCTGCGCGCCCGCACCCACCCGCGCCGCCGAGCGGTTCGGATGACGGTGCCAGTCTACCCGAAAGCTGCCATGTTGGCAAGCGCAAATAGCGGGCAGGAACGAAAATGGAGCCTCGCTCTTGCTGCCGCCGCATCGGGGGTGTATCATGGTGCCCATGCACACCACGCGACTCACCATGCTCGGCACGGGCAATGCCACCGTCACCCGCTGCTACAACACCTGTTTTGCGCTGCGCACGGCGCAGGGCGTGCTGCTGACCGACGCGGGCGGCGGCAACGGCATCCTGCCGCGACTGGCGGCGGCGGGCATCGGGCTCGAGGAGATACACGACATCTTCATCACCCACGCCCACACCGACCACATCCTCGGCGTCATCTGGGTGCTGCGCCTCATCGGGCAGCAGATGAACGCGGGGCGCTACGCGGGCGAGTTGCGCCTTTGGGGGCACGACGCCGCGCTCGAGGTCGTGGATTGGGTGTGCCGCCACACCCTGCCGGGCAAGCTGGTGCGGCTGCTGGGTGGGCGCATCCGGCTCTGCGAGCTGCGCGACGGCGATGCCTTTGAGGCGGCGGGGCTGCGCTTGCAGGCGTTTGACATTCGCTCCTCCAAAGCCAAGCAGTTCGGCTACCGCGCCGCGCTGCCCGACGGGCAAAGCCTCGTCTGCCTGGGCGATGAACCCTTCAACGAGGCGCTGCGCCCCGTCGTGCAGGGAGTGGATTGGCTGCTCTGCGAGGCGTTTTGTCTGGCGGCGGACAGCGAGCGTTTCAAGCCCTACGAAAAGCACCACAGCACCGCCGCCGATGCGGGGCGGTTAGCCGCCACGCTCGCGGTGCGCCACCTCCTGCTCTACCACACGGAGGACGAGACGCTGCCCACGCGCCGCTGCGCCTACAGCGCCGAGGCGGCGCGCTTCTTCAGGGGGCACATCGTCGTCCCCGACGACGGGGAAACCCTGGTGCTGTGAGGGGCGAAAAAGCAGCCGCCGCTCCCGGCGGGGCGGCGGCTGAGAAGGTTATTCCAACGTCAGACTCAGAACCCTTCCTCCTCCGAAGTGGCGGCGGGCTGCTGGGCTGCGGGAGCGGTCGGCTGCGGCGTTGCGGCAGCAGGAGCGGCAGGGGCAGCAGTCGGCTGGGGGGCCGGGACAGGTGCCTGATCCGCACCCCGGTCGACCACGGTGTCATCCGTGCCGTCGGCGGGCTTCTCCTCGGGCGCCGGGGCAGCGGGCGCGGGAGCCGGAGCGGGGGCGGCCGCAGCTGCCGGAGCCAGCGGCTCATCGGTCTGCGGGTTCACCTCCGTGCCGTTGATGAACTTGCGCGTCTCCATCTGCCCCGTCGTGGGATTGAAGCGCGAGATGCTGCGGACCTGCATGACATTGCCGGCGGCATCGCGGGTGATGGAGACGGATTCGCTCTGCGCGCTGAACTGCATGCCGCTGCCCGTGGTAGCGGCGCTGCCGAGGGGGGTGGTCGTCGTGGGCAGGGGGGCGGGAGCAGCCGCTGCATCGGGGGCAGGCTGGGCGGGAGCCGCGGTCGGGGCGACGGCGGGCTGCGCCTGACGGCGCGCCATGCGGCTGCAGGCGCGGATGGGTTCGCCCTGCTGCCCGTTGATGAGGTAGAGATGGTCAATGCGCAGCACGGCCTCCTCGCCGGGCTGCATTTGGGCGATGGTGTCCACGATGGAAGCGGGCTGCCCCGGCAGCTGCTTGTTCATCGCCACGGTGAACTTGGTGCCGGTCGTCAGCGGGCCGTCGCCCAAGCGATTGTACTGCTTGTAGGCAAGGGGCTGGATGACCTCGAACACGGCGACAGGCACCGTGACGGGGGCGGCATCATTCACGCCCTGAACGGTGAGGTCGTGCAGGCCGACAAAGGTGGCGCTGACGGTGTTGGCCGCCAGCAGGTCGCAGTTGGCGCGCGCCTGCATGTTGGCGGGAGCGGCGGGAACAGCAGCGCTGATATCGGCGAGTACAGCGGGAGTGGCACCGACCAGAGCGAGCAGGGTGGACAATCGAGCAATTCTGTTCATATGTTGTTTAGATGGTAGGACTAGAGGCTTTGTTCAAAGAAATTCCAAACAGGGCGGTTGGTAACGGATAGCGGAGGGGCAGTCGTCGGCGTACAGCTGCCCCGTGCCCAGCCCCTGAGGGAACTCAAGGGGACGGCGGACGCACCAGCGCGCGAGCGCCTCGAGACCCACGGAACCCTCCAGCGCAGAGTTGAGCAGCACCCGACAGCCGAGCTCGCGGGCAGCGCATTCCCACTCCCAAGCGCCGCGCAGACCGCCGTGCAGCGTGGGTTTGACCACGATGCAGGCCGGGCGCAGCCGCCGCAGGAAGTCGATCTTGTCGCCGTCGAAGCCCGTCAGCTCCTCGTCGAGCGCGATGGGCAGCGGCGCCGCCGCCATGAAGTCGGCCAGCCGCGGGTCGCCCGGCGGCAGCGGCTGCTCCAGCAGGTGCAGCCCCGCCTCGGCCAACTCGCGGGCGCGCTCCTGCGGGGCATCGGCGTAGGCTCCGTTCGCATCGCCGTGCAAGCGGCAGTGCGGGAAGCGGCGCGCCGCCTCGCGCACCAGCGCCGTCTCCTCCGCCCACGGGAGCGCCCCGAGCTTGAACTTGAGGCAGCGGAAACCCTCGCGGGCGCGCTCCTCCATCGCCCGCAGCATCGCTGCCGCGCTGTCGCGCCAGATGAGCCCGTGGAGCTCGATGCGGCGGCGGAGCGGGCGATGCGCCTGCCACAGCCCGAGCATGTCGGTCAGCGCGCCCTCGAGCCCGAAACGGGCGGCCGACTGCCCGCGCAACAGCTCGGGGCGCAGAGCCTGCGCCTGCTCCGTCGCCGCGCAGAGGGTCGCCAGCGTTTCCGCGTAGCGCTCCGAAGCCTCGGGCGAGCGCCCGGGCAGGGGGGCGCACTCGCCCACGCCGACGCGGCCGTCCGCCGCGCGCGCGCGAATCAGGAAAATCTCGCGCTCTCGCAGCTCGCCCCGGCTCAGCCGCGCGGGGCGGTGCAAGCGGAGCACTCGCCGCTCCACCCGCAAGGAAAAGGGCGTGTCGGGGTGCTCCAAGCGGCTGAAAAACGAGGCCTCCATCAGGGCAGCTTGGGATACTTGCTCCAATCGGGCTTGCGCTTCTCCAAAAAAGCGCGCGAGCCCTCGTGCGCCTCATCGCACATGTAGTAGAGCGCCGTGGCATCGCCCGCCAGCTCCTGAATGCCCGCCTGACCGTCGAGCTCGGCGTTGAGTCCCGCCTTGATGAGCCGCAGCGCCAGCGGCGAGAGCTGCATCATCTCCTCCGCCCACTGCACATACTCGTCCTCCAGCTGCGCCAAGGGAACCACCTTGTTGACCAAGCCCATCTCCAGCGCCTCCTGCGCGCTGTACTTGCGGCAGAGGAACCAAATCTCGCGCGTCTTTTTCTGGCCGATGCAGCGCGCCATGTACGACGCGCCGAAGCCCGCATCGAAACTGCCCACGCGCGGCCCCGTCTGCCCGAACACAGCGTTCTCGGAGGCGATGCTCAGGTCGCAGACCAGGTGCAGCACATGCCCGCCGCCGATAGCAAAGCCGTTGACCGCGGCGATGACAGGCTTGGGCAGGCTGCGGATCTGCTTCTGCACATCCAGCACCGACAACCTCGGCAGCCCCTCGGCATCCAAGTAGCCGCCGCGACCCTTGACGTGCATGTCGCCGCCGCTGCAGAAGGCGATGTCGCCCGCCCCCGTCAGCACCACCACGGCAATATCCTGCATCTCGCGGCAGCGGTAGAGCGCATCGCTCATCTCCGCCGTTGTCAGCGGCGTGAAGGCGTTGCGGTAGCGCTCGCGGTTGATGGTGATGCGCGCGATGCCGCCGCAGCGCTCAAAAAGAATTTCCTTGTATTCGCGGATCGGGGTCCAGTCTCGTTTCATGGGTCGGGTGTGGTGGAAATCAGTGTTTGCAGCGGAACGCGCGGAGCAGGGCGGCATCGGCGGCGGCATCCGTCATCGCCTGCACCAGCACGGGGGCGGCGGCGCTCGGGGAAAGCAGCGCCGCCAGCGCGGCGGGCCACTCGCTGCAGCAGCGCACCGTGTGCACCTCCCAACCGCGCGAGCGCGCCCACGCCGCGGCATCCGCATCGTGCGGCGCGCGCACAAAATCATTGGGCGGCATGGGCAGCGTGTCGAAAATCCCCCCGCCGCCGTTGTGCAGCAGCAGCACGCGCACATTCGGGCTCAGCCCGGGCAGCCACAGCGCATTCAAGTCGTAAAAAAAGCTCAAATCGCCGATGAGGACGAGGTTGAGTCGCGCATCGCCCGCCGCATAGCCCAGCGCGGCCGAGAGGGAGCCCTCGATGCCGTTGACCCCGCGGTTGCACTCCGTCTGCGTGCCCTCCGGCAGGGCAACGAGCTGCGCATAGCGCACCGCCGAGCTGTTGGCCAGATGCAGCACACTGCCCGGCGGCAGCGCGGCCAAGGTCTCGCCCACCAGCTGCGCCGCTCCGTAGCCCACCGGGAGGGGCGGGGGTGCGGGGCAGCGCCAGCGCGCGGCATAGGCGGCATCCCCCGCATCGGCACAGGCGGACAGCAGCGCGACAAGCTCCTCGCCTCGCCCCTCGAGCACACGGGTCAGTGCGCCGAAGGTGTCGACCACGGCGCCGTCGGGCGACAGGTGCCAGTGCTCGCGCGGCGGGTGCGCGCGCAGCAGCGCATGCAGGCGCTTGGAGAGGACGCAGCCGCCCAGCGTCACCAGAAGGTCGGGGCTCAGCGCCGCCTCCGGCGCGGGGCCGAGCACCGCATCGGGAAAGACACAGCAGGCGCCGCGCGGCGCATTGCAAAGATGTTCGCCGACCAAAGCAAAACCCTTGGCAGCGGCGAGCTCGGGCAGCCCGGGCGGCAGCGCCGGCATCTGCCCGCAGAGAAGCATGCGGCGCGGGCAGTCGCGCAGCGTGCGCCGCAGGACGCTCCGCTCTGCCTCGGCACAGCGCGCCGCCCCGGTGCGGCGAATCACCCGCACCTGCGGCAGGGCGGGCAGCTCGGTCTGCCCGAACAGCGGCTCGGACAGCGGCACATTGAGGTGCACGGGACCGCCGCCGCGGTGGCGCAGCGCGAGCAGGGCTTCGTTGATGAGCCGGTTAGCAAAGGGCAGATCGTTCTCGGGCAGCTGCACCGCAGCGCGCGCCAGCGCACCGTACACCCCCGGCTGCGGCAGTGTCTGCCCCTGCTGCTGACCAATGGCTGCAGCGGGGCGGTCGGCGGAAAGAACCGCCAGAGGCAGCCGCCGATAAAAAGCCTCCGCCACAGCCGGGTGCAGGTTGAGCAGGGCACTGCCGCTGGTCACGCAGACCGCCACGGGCTCCCCGCACTGCGCCGCCCAGCCCAGCGCCGCAAAGCCCGCGCTGCGCTCATCGGTTGCGGCGCGGCACTCAAACAGCTCGGGCAGCGCACTGAGCGTCGCCGTGATGGGGGCGTTGCGGCTGCCGGGGCAAAGCACGCAGCGCCGCAACCCGTGCGCCGCCATCAGCGCCGCCAGCTCCTGCACCACAGGCTTGTTGCTCACTCGGGGCATGCCCCCAGCCTAGCACAGCCGCCGTCGCAAGGCAAGACCGCAGATACCCATGAGCGCGCATAAAAGCCCCGCAGGCTGATAACCTGCGGGGCTCCGAAATCAAGCAGAAAAAACGCCTTACTTGCGGCGGCGCCGCGCCGCCAGCCCCGTCAGCGCCAGCAGGCTGAGCGTCGCCGTCGCCGGCTCGGGAACAACAGCAGTGTATGCAGCCATAGCCCAGCCGCTCTTACTTGCATTAGTTACAAACGATACTGCGGTGTTTTCCGTCAACGTGCCGGTCACCTTGATCAACCCCAACTCATTATTCGGAATGGTAGCCGTCGTTGTGTAGCCCGTCCCCTCACGCAAAGCCCACGAAACTGTATAGCCGTCATTCAAGCCGCCAACTGTAATGCTGCTAATTGAATCGGTGTTATTTCCCTCATTCGATGCAGCTGCCAACAGATAAAACACAACCTCTGTCCCCGCCGTATACCCTTGAGCAGATGAAAAATTAAAAGTCATCGTTGCGTGTGAATCTTGAGCTTTCGGAGCTGTATAATTCAACGCCGCCAACTGTGTCGTAGTAATGCTGGTACCAAAGACCGAATTAAACTCGTTGATCACCGTCGTGTTCGACCATGTCGCGTTTGTTGGCGTAACATCACCAAACTTGCCACAGTTCAGCTCCATCGTCAGCTTCACGCCGTCAGCAAGAGTTTTATTATCACTCCATGAGGTATTTGGTCCAACACCTTGACCATTGAGAGCCCAGTTATCTGTTGCAGCCGTAAACGTAGCACTCGGTGTAAACGTTAAAACAGTCCCCGTTGCCCCTTGAGCCAAGCCCGACAGCGTGCTTCCCAGCGCCAAAAGCGCAATCAATGTCTTTTTCATAAGCATTTGAATTGTAGGTTTTTAGGTGACGCATCCCCGCCGCCTCTGGGGAGAATTCTACAGCATTGAGAATGCTGATCACCCCAACCCACACAACACCAAGCGCTACTGCTAAAACACCTCGCGGCGCGTCCCCCGATCACGCCATCGAATCTCTGATCAAATCAGAAGCGTAAACTTTCGCCGTACGCGTTTTACAGCATTGAGAATGCTGTAGCAAGGAAAAAATGAATTGTCTTCACGATTTATGCATTGACATTGGCGTTTTTTCCGCGTTTCCCATAAGTTCGCTAACTTTCTGCGAAGGAGAAAGGGAACAGGTCGGATTTCTGGCCGCAATGCAGTAAGGGTCAGTGTTATCCGGTATACGCAGGAAAAGATTCAAATTTTACACTGTGCAAGATTATTCCTCAGAATAACGGGGAGTAAGCACGCAAATCCCGCTGCTCGGTGCCTTGCTCTGTAGCAGAGAATGCTCTTGAACAAACATTTGGAGATTGCATACCAACAATATCCATAACTCATTGAATTGCAGCATTTTTTCAACGCAGCATTCTCAATGTTGTAAAACGCGTACGGCGAAAGTTTACGCTTCTGATTTGATCAGAGATTCGATGGCGTGATCGGGGGACGCGCCGCGAGGTGTTTTAGCAGTAGCGCTTGGTGTTGTATGGGGTAGGTAGAACAGCATTCTCAATGCTGTAGAATTCGCCCAGAGGCGGCGGGGAATCGTCGCCCATAAACCTACAATTTCAAATGCCTATGAAAAAGACATTATGGACGATATGTCTGTTCGCCGGAGTGGCTTCGGCTTCGGATGTGGTGTTTACGTTGCCGAATTCAGGCTTGTTGTCGCACGGCACTTTCTTCTATGCGAACCAAGGTATCACGAACTTGTTTGATAAAGCCAAGGGATTAGACTATGGGGCTCATGCCGGCAACAACGGAGGATCGGGAGGCTCTTGGACGGATACTCCCGGTACGGAGGGTTATTGGAGCGTGGACGAGACGAAGACCTCCGGTCAGATTACCTTGGCCGGGCGTAATGGCACGCAAGGCGAATCGTTCGTTTTGGTGTTAGGGAAGGACATTGCTGTCGGTTCAATTGTTTCTTCAGTGACCCTGACTGCCACTGTCCCGATTGATTCTGATTTGAACAGCAAGACGTTGATCTATGGTGTCGGTATCGGCACAGCAACGTCCCTGACAGCTACGAAAAACAGTAGTCTCACGATGACGTCGACCGAGGCCGGAAGTATTGATATTACGCTTAGTCTGGGGACACCTTATACATGGACCGAAGGCTCGAAAATCGTTGCCGTCATCGGCGGTCCTATGTTTACACCCCCAGAGAGTACATACGACATCACGAACATTTCCGTTTCTGCAGAAATTACAGCAGCGAGTGTCCCCGAACCGGCTACCGCCACGCTTTCTTTGTTGGCGCTGGCGGGGCTGGCGGCGAGCCGCCGCCGCAAGTAAGGTTTTTTTCTGAGTTTTTCGGAGCCCCGCAGGTGTCGGCCTGCGGGGCTTTTTGGCGAGATATTGCGCGGTGGGTTTGTTCAGAGATTCGGCGTCGGGTTTGGGTGGTGCGCGGTGGGGTGTTTCGGGTGTTAGCGCTTGGTGTTGTATGGGGTAGGTAGAACAGCATTCTCAATGCTGTAGACTCCTCCTCAGAGGCGGCGGGGATGCGTCGCCTAAAAACCTACAATTTCAAATGCTTATGAAAAAGACATTGATTGCGCTTTTGGCGCTGGCGGGGACGACTATAGCATCGGCCTACACGCTTATTGACGATGTTCCCGAAGCAGTGGCACTCAAGGGCGGTAATAACGACGGATCCTGGGGGAGTACTCTGCTGGATTTCTATGGTAAAGTCAAGGGCAGCACCCAAGGGGCGGTTTATGTCGGTGCTAATAATGACACCTCGCTGCCGGATAATTCGAGTTCATACGAGCTATCAACGGATGCATTCGATCAGGCTAGTCAAACGCTGCGCATATATCAACGCTCAGCTAAAAATGGCATATGGTACGGCTCCTTTACCCAGCTGGATCTGGGCAGTGATGTGACCAGCATTACATCAACCGTATCCTTTGATTTAAGTCTGGTGGATGCCTCGCAAGGCAGCTATTTTGTTCAATGTGGTATTATCGAGGTTTCGTCAGACAACTCTGTTCGCCTTTTAGGGGCGAACACTTCTGAGTCCACTTCATTGAGCTCCACGTCGTCCACAGGCTCTATCTCATCAACCTTAACACTACCCACCGTAAGCATTAAGGACGATGCTCAATATTACTCTATTTTCCGCGTCGCCGGGGTTAATCCTAAAGTGTCGGCAGCTACAACGTATACCAATGCGGTCTTGAAAGAGTGGAGTGTCACGTCGATTCCGGGTATTTCCGTGCCCGAACCGGCGACGGCGACGCTGAGCCTGTTGGCGCTGGCGGGGCTGGCGGGGCGTCGTCGGCGCCGCTGAGGTTCTCCGTTTCGTTCGGACGCCTTTCGCCCCACGGGTGCTTGACCTGTGGGGGCTTTTGTTTGCGGTGCGCGCAGACTCTGACCCGCATGCCGCGGCTCGGCATTGACAAACGGGCGCGTTGAGCGCACAATACCGCCTCCCGATGATGCACTTCACCAATCTTTCCCGCTCCCTCGAAATCGGCTCCAACTGCTACCTGCTCGATATGGAGGGCTCCCGCGTGATTCTCGATTCGGGGATGCACCCCAAGAAGGAGGGGAGTGAGGCCTGCCCCGAGCACGCGCTCATTGGCGCTGCCGATCCTGATGCCATTTTCATCACCCACGCGCACCTCGACCACATCGGCACCCTGCCGCTGTTGCAGGATCGCTACCCCGCCGCCGAGGTGCTTCTGACGGAGGGTACCGCCGCCATCGGCGATGCCATGCTGCACAATTCCGTCAATGTGATGACCGCGAAGCGCACGCAGGACGGCATTGTCGAATATCCGCTCTTCACCCACGGCGAGTTGCAGCGCGCCGTGCGCAACTGGGTGCCGCGCCCCTACAACAGCCCTTTCCGCACGGGGCGCGGGGGGCAGCTGCTCGCTACGCTCTACGATGCCGGGCACATCCTCGGCTCCTGCGGGGTCATGCTCGAAGCTCCCTCCGGCGCGACGGTGTTCTACACGGGCGATGTGCAGTTTGACAACCAGACCCTCATCGAGGGGGCGGACTTTCCCGAGCGCGGGGTCGATGTGCTCATCATGGAATGCACCCACGGCGCGGCGGATCGCGCGGCAGACTACACGCGCGCCAAGGAGATGCGCCGCTTTGCCGACACCATCCGCGAGGTGCTGGAGGGCGGCGGCGCCGTGCTCATCCCTGTCTTTGCGCTGGGCAAGAGCCAGTGCCTGCTCTGCGAGCTGGGGCGCTTCAAGAAGCGCGGGCTGATTCCCGATGTGCCCATCTACTTCGGCGGGCTGAGCAGCAAAATCACCGCCATCTACGACAAGCTGGCGGACAGCACGCCGCGCCTCATGCCCGGCTTTCGTTTGGCAGAACAGGTGGAGACGCACGGCCTGCCCAAGCAGGGGCGGGAGCCTCTGGTCGCCTCGCCCGGCAACATTTACCTGGTTTCCAGCGGCATGATGAGCGAGCACACCGTCTCGCACAAGCTCGCCGAGCAGATCATCACCCACCCCCGCGATGCCATCCTGCTGGTGGGTTACAGCGACCCCGAATCCCCCGCCGGCATCATCCGCGCGGCGGCGCCGGGCGAGCCGGTGCAGCTCAGCGCCAAGGGCGGGCAAAAATACCCGCTCAACTGCCGGGTCGAGCGCTTCGACTTTTCCGGTCACGCCACGCGCCGGGCGCTGGTGGACTACGCGCGGCGGTTGGAGCCGCGCAAGGTGCTGCTGGTGCATGGCGATGCCGAGGCGCTGGAGGAGATGCGCCGCGCCGTGAGCGCCGCGTTGCCGCAGAGCGAGGTCATCGTCCCCGAGCCCGGGCGCAGCATAGCGCTGTGAGCAGGGGGGGACGGCTCAGGCGCCTGCGGTGAGGCGGGGGCATCGGCGGTGCCGTTTCAGGCGTGCGCCTCGGCGCAGACCCAGTCCGTGCCGGGCTTGGTGTGCAGCACGATGTCGCGGAAGCCCGCGCGGTGCAGCATCGCGGCCAGGCGCAGCAGCGAGGGGTTGAAGAGGTGGTACTCCTCGATGTTGCTCAGCGCTTGCTCCGGCAGCCCCGGTTTGTCGTAAATATCGGCCACCAGCAGGAAGGTGCCGCCCGGGCGCAGCACGCGGCGCACCTCGCGCAGGTTGTCCTGCGGCGCGGGCCAAAAATAAAAACTCTCCACGGTGGTGATGAGGTCGAAGCTCGCGGGGGCAAAGGGTATATCCTCTACCGAGCTCTCCATGACTTGCAGGATGCCGGCCGTGACGAGGTCGCGGTTGTAGTAGCGCGTCTCCGCCACGGAGAGGGGCGAGTAGTCCAGCCCGACCAGCGAGCCCTGCGGCACCAGCGCAGACAGGCGTCGCAGGGTGGCACCGCCGCCGCAGCCGATGTCCAGCGCGGCGGCATCGGGGGCAGGGTGGGCATGGCTCAGCGCCCAAGCCGTCACGGGCGCGTGGCTTTCGTTCATGCGCGCCAGCATTTCGGCTCCCGCTTCGCCCTGGGGCTTGGCGGGGTTGCCGGCGCGGGTGATGGATTGTTGGTCGGACATGGCGGGGGAACAAAGACCGCTTTCCCCTCCGCTCGGGCGGGGAAAGCGGTGAAAGAATAGCAGCTTTTGACTTACTTGACCAGCGTATGCCCCGTCATCTCCGCCGGTTGCGGCACACCCAGCAGGTGCAGCAGCGTGGGCGAGATGTCGGCCAGAATGCCGTCCGTCATCGTCACCTTGTCCTGATCGGGCCCGCAGTAGATGAGGTCGACCAGGTTGGTGGTGTGGGCCGTGTTGGGGCTGCCGTCGGGGTTGAGCATGTTTTCGCAGTTGCCGTGGTCGGCGCAGATGAGGCAGCAACCGCCCAGCTCGCGGATCTTCGTCACGCACTTCTCCAGCGCGGCGTCCACCGCCTCGCAGGCGGCGATGCCCGCGTTCAGGAAGCCCGTGTGCCCCACCATGTCCGGGTTGGCAAAGTTCATGATGGCGATGTCGTACTTGTCAATCGCCTCGGTGAACTTGTCGGCCACCTCGGCCACGCTCATCTGCGGCTTCTCGTCGTAGGTCTTGACCTCGCGGGGGGAGGGCACCAGGATGCGATCCTCGCCCTCGAACTGCGTCTCCACCCCGCCGTTGAAGAAGAAGGTGACGTGGGCGTATTTCTCCGTCTCGGCGATGCGGAGCTGCTTGAGCCCGGCGGCGGCAATCACCTGGCCGAGGATGTTGTTGAGCTGCTCCTGCTCAAAGACCACGGGGGTGGGGTAGCAGGCTTCGTACTCGCTCATGGTGATGTAGTGCACCTTGGGCTGCACCGTGCGGTCAAAGCCGTCGAAATCTTCGTAGATGAGGGCGCGGGAGAACTCGCGGGCGCGGTCGGCGCGGAAGTTGATGAAGAACACCACGTCGTTGTCGCGCACGCGCTGCGTGTCGGCATCCGTAAAGACGGCGGGCTCCATGAACTCATCCGTCACCCCGGCGGCGTAGCTCTTCTCGGCGTACTCGGCGGGCGTGCAGCTGCAAACCTCGCCCTTGCCCAGCACGATGGCGTCCCAGCCCTTCTTGACGCGATCCCAGCGCTTGTCGCGATCCATGGCGTAGAAGCGCCCCACGACCGTGGCAATCTTGGCGCCGTAGGGGGCGCAGCACTCGTCCTGAATGCGCTGCAGGAAGCCGGCGCCGCTCTTGGGGTCGGTGTCGCGGCCGTCCATGATGCAGTGGATGTAGATCTCCTTCACCCCGGCTTCGGCGGCAATGCGGACGATGCCGATGAGGTGGTCGATGTGGCTGTGCACGCCGCCGTCGCTCATGAGGCCCATGAGGTGCAGCCGGCTGTGCGCGGCCTTGGCAAAGGCCTCGGTGATGACGGGGTTCTTGGCCAGCGAGCCGTCCTGAATGGCGTTGGTGATGCGGCAGAGGTCCTGGAACACGACGCGCCCGGCACCCAAATTGAGGTGGCCCACCTCGGAGTTGCCCATCTGCCCGTCGGGCAGACCGACATCCTGTCCGGAGGCTCCCAGCATGCTGTGCGGGCAGGTGGCCAGCAGGTGATCGGTGAAGGGTGTCTTAGCCAGCACCGTGGCGTCGCCGGTTTCGCGGGCAGCCTCGGGACCCTTGGGGTTGCGACCCCAACCATCGCGAATGATCAGAACAACGGGTTTCTTGGACATGAGCCCAATGTAGCACATCTGCCGCGCGTTGTGAAGCGCAAAGCGCGTGAATTCCGCTCCCTTTTTCCCGCCGGGGTGACGCGTTCGCGGCGTTGACAGCCCCCCGTCCGCGTGCTATGATGGCGCCGCAACCGCTCATTAATCGCGTATGACTTTTTACGAAGAACTGGAATGGCGCGGGCTGGTCAATCAGATTTCCAGCCCCGATCTCATCGAGAAGCTCAACAAGGGCGGGCTGACCTTCTACATCGGGACGGATCCGACGGCGGACAGCCTGCACCTGGGGCATTATTCCAGCTTCCTCATCACGCGCCGCCTCAAGGCGGCGGGGCACCACCCCATCCTGTTGGTGGGGCTGGCCACCGGGCTGATTGGCGACCCCCGCGGCACGGTGGAGCGCGAGCTGAAGCAGAAGGAGGAGGTTTTCCGCAATTACGAGGCGCTCAAGGCGCAGGTGGAGCGCCTTTTCGGCTTCGAGGTGGTCAACAACTATGACTGGGTGAGCGGGATGAATGTCATCGACTTTTTCCGCGACTACGGCAAGTACATCAACGTGGGCTACATGCTCACCAAGGATCATGTGCGCCGCCAGATGGAGAGCGGTATCTCCTACGCCGAGTTTTCCTACATGCTGATTCAGGCCATTGACTTCAAGCACCTGCACGAGACGCGCGGGGTGGATTTGCAGGTGGCCGGCAGCGACCAGTGGGGCAACATCACCACGGGGATTGAGCTCATCCGCAAGACGACGGGCGATGAGGTCTATGCGCTGACGATGCCGCTGGTGCTCGATGCGCAGGGCAACAAGTTCGGCAAGAGCGAGGGCAACGCCCTGTGGCTGGACAAGGAAAAGACCAGCCCCTACGAGCTCTACCAGTTCCTCATCAACGCAGACGATGCCTGCGTGATTTCCTACCTCAAGCGCCTGACGTTCCTGACGCCCGAGCAGATTACGGACATCGAGACCCGCCACCGCGAGCATCCCGAGCAGCGCTTGGCGCAGCAGGAGCTCGCCAAGGCGATTGTGACGGATTTGCACGGCGAGGAGGAGTATCTGCGCGCGGTGGACATCAGCCGCAAGCTGTTCTCCGGCGAGCTGCGCAGCCTGAGCCTGCGCGACATTCGCGCGGGGCTCCGCAGTGTGCCGCAGGTGCGCCTGACACCCGGGCCGCTGGCCGAGGTGCTGGTGGCGGCGGGGGTGTGCTCCAGCAAGCGCGAGGCTCGCGAGTTCATCGGCAACGGCGCGATCTCGCTCAACGGCGAGCAGGTGCGCGACGCCGCCCTGAACGTGAGCCCCGAGATGGCGCTGGGCGGTGAGGTGATCGTGATTCGCCGCGGCAAGAAGAAGTACTACATGGGCGTTTTTGCCTGAGCGGCGGCGATGAGGGGCATCGGGACAGCGGCGTGGGTGGTGCCGGCGGGGCTCGTGGCGGCTTCGCCGGAGCTTGTGTTGCTCACGCCTGAGCTGCAGGCCCTGTTGGGCGGGGAGCCCGAGGTGACGATGGCGGAGCAGGGGATGCCTCTGCCGCCCACGGAGGCGATGGTGGCCGAGCTGCCGCCGCTGCAGCGGGCTCGCGAGGCGGCGGCGCTGAAGGAGGCGCTGCTGATTCTCTACGCCTGCTCGCGCGAGGACGGCAACCGCTTGTCGCCCGACTGCTTTGCGGCGGCAGCGGGGGCGGCGCGCAGTGCATCGGCGGCCCCGGCGCTGACGGATTTGTTGCAGAGGGCGGCTGAGCAGCGGCTGAGCGGCGGGCAGCTCCACGCCTTGCAGCTAGCGTTGGCGCAGTGGTGTTCGGCCTACGGCGCGGATCCGTTGGCGCTGCGGCTGTTGGTGGAGGCTCTGCGGTTGACGCCGGAGGAGCTGCGCGCCGCGGTTGAGTGGCTGCCGCTGGCGGACATGGCGCAGTCGCTGCCGCCGCAGGAGGTCGACCCGCGCGCCCTGGAGGCGGATTTGCGGCTGATGGCGGCTTCCTACGGAACCATGGCGCAGCGATTGGCGGCGGTGGATTCGCGCGAGCAGGCCGATGCGGCGGCGCAGGAGCTGCTGCCCGCGCTGCAACAGCTGTTGACGACGGGGCGAACGCGGAGATGGCTGGCCCGGGGGGATGCCTCGGCGGTGCCGGGGGAGCTCCTGTGCTCGGTGGAGCAGGCTTATGCCGCCTTCGGAGCTCAGCGTGTGCGCTTGCAGAGTGTCGGGTGCTTCGATTCGCTGCTGCTGCGGATATTGCTGGAGTTGGTGTCGTGAATGTTTGCGCGTCGCGGGCGCGGATATGTCAGAGGCTGCTCTTGCGGAGGGGCGATGGCCTGGTGTATGCTGAAGGCACATGACGGATACCCTTCTTTCCTACCTCAACACGCTGTGGTTGATTGTCTTGGTGGTGTTGTTTTTCAACATCATGATTTTTGTGCATGAGCTGGGGCACTTCCTCGCCGGAAAGTGGCGCGGAGCGTACATCGACCGCTTTCAGATCTGGTTCGGCAAGCCCATTTGGCAGAAGAAGTGGCGCGGTGTGCAGTGGGGGCTGGGGTGGATTCCCGCGGGCGGCTTTGTCTCGCTGCCGCAGATGGCCGACATGCAGAGTGTGGAGGGCGAGGCCGAT
>JBJEVL010000270.1:0-6604 GCA_051884335.1 Akkermansia sp.
ATCTCCGTCAAAAAATCCTTCCATTCGGCACGGGGATAAACCACCACCTCCACCACCCCGAACAACATGCACACTAACAACATGGGCTCAAACAGCCGCCGCACACGACCGGCAACGAAGCGCCCCAACGCAAAAGGCTCCTCCGCACGAAGTTGTCGTCCGATCAGCAAATAGCCCGAAATCACCAGAAAAAGATCCACCCCGAAATAGCCCTGCGGACACCACGCAGAATTCATGTGAAAGAGCACGACCAACAAAATCGCGACTCCCCGCAGCACCGCAATGTGAGGATAAAATGAACTCATACCCGCAAAACAGAACAAAAGATACAGCATTGCGGATGCTGTAGCAAGCAAAAAAGTTTGCAGATCATGAATGACGGGAATATGACAGGTACGCCTATCCCCGCCATCTGAGACCGATCTCCGCGACCACGCTGCATTTTCCCCCCTACAGCATCCGCAATGCTGTTCCCTCCTTCCCCGGCAGAAAAACGATGCTCGAATTTTTCTTGCGCCTTTCAAACAAATTCCGCCTCCTACCCCGAACTTTAGGGTTGCCAAAAGGCGATTCGGGGTGTAGAATCGCGCGCCTTCTCCCGCGCGGCCCGGGATATTCCCTGCTGCATGGGCACAAGGTTTAACCCAATCGAACAGACATGACTCCCGAGATATTATTCTGGATTGTCCCGTTCGCCTCGCTGGTGGCCCTCTTCATGGCTACCAAGTTCTTCTTCGCCATGAAGAAGGCCGATGAGGGAACGGATCGAATGAAGGAGATTGCGGGCTATGTGCGCGAAGGCGCCATGGCCTACCTCAAGCAACAGTACAAAGTTGTGAGCATCTTCTTCGTGCTCATCGCCATCATCTTTGCGGTGATGGCCTTCTACGGCATGCAGAACAAGATTGTGCCTGTCGCCTTCCTCACCGGCGGTTTCTTCTCCGGTTTGGCAGGGTTCATCGGCATGAAGACGGCCACCTATGCCTCCGGTCGCGTGGCCAATGCCTGCCGTGACAAAGAAAACGGCCTCAACAAGGGTCTGCAGCTCGCCTTCCGCTCCGGCGCCGTGCTGGGTCTGACGGTGGTGGGCTTCGGTCTGCTCGATATCGCGGGCTGGTACCTCATTCTCGACAACTGCTCCTTCCTGGTGAGCGCCGAGGGCATTGATAAACTGGTGCAAATCACCACCATCATGCTGACCTTCGGCATGGGTGCCTCGCTGCAGGCGCTCTTTGCCCGCGTGGGCGGCGGCATCTACACCAAGGCCGCCGACGTCGGCGCCGACCTTGTGGGCAAGACAGAGTACCACTTCAACGAGGATGATCCCCGCAACCCCGCTACCATCGCCGACAACGTGGGCGACAACGTGGGCGATGTGGCCGGCATGGGTGCCGACCTCTACGAATCCTACGCGGGGTCGATTCTCGCCTCTGCCGCTCTGGGTGCCGCCGCCGCTGCCGGCGCGGGCTGGAGCTATGCGCAGGGTCTGCAGCTGGTCATGGCTCCCATGATTATCGGCGCCGTGGGCACCCTGCTTTCCGTGCTGGGCATGTTTGTCGTGCGCACCAAGGAGGGCGCCAGCCAGAGCCAACTCATGGCGGCTCTCAACAACGGTGTCAACTTCTCCAGCGTGCTTATCGCCGTTTTTTCGGCCGTTGTGCTCAACCTGTTGGGCATTGACAACGCCTGGGGGCTTTGGGGCTCCATCGTCATCGGTCTGTTGGTGGGTATCGCCATCGGCAAGGTGACGGAGTACTACACCTCCTTCGAGTTCAAGCCGGTGAAGTTTATCGCGGAGAACGCCACCACCGGCCCCGCTACGGTGATTATCTCGGGCATCGGCGTGGGCATGATTTCGACCTGCTGGCCGGTGATTTTCATCGTCATCGGCACCATCGGCGCCTACCTCTGCGCCGCCCAATCGCTCACCTTCACGGGTGAGAACATGAGCATGGGGCTCTACGGTATCGGCATTGCCGCCGTGGGCATGCTCTCCACGCTGGGGCTCACCCTGGCCACGGATGCCTACGGGCCCATCTCCGACAACGCCGGCGGCAACGCCGAGATGAGCGGTCTGGGTGAGGACGTGCGCTCCCGCACCGATGCGCTGGATGCGCTGGGCAACACGACCGCCGCCACCGGCAAGGGCTTCGCCATCGGCTCCGCCGCGCTGACGGCACTGGCGCTGCTCGCCTCGTACATCGAGGAGCTCAAGATTGCCGCCAAGAACTTCGGCGAGTTCAAGATGAGCATCTTCAGCGATGTCACCATCAACCCCGCCGACATCGTGAATCTGAACATCGCGCAGTTCATGGCCAAGTTCGATGTCACGCTCATGAACCCGAAGGTGCTGCTGGGTATCTTCATCGGCGCCATGCTTTCCTTCCTCTTCTGCGGTCTCACGATGAACGCCGTGGGTCGCGCCGCCAAGAGCATGGTGGAAGAGGTGCGCCGCCAGCTCTCCGACAAGGATGTGCTGGAGGGTAAGAAGAAGGCGGACTACGCCCGCTGCGTGGGCATCTCCACCCAGGGCGCTCAGCGCGAGATGATTGTGCCCTCGATGATTGCGGTCATCGTGCCCATCGCCACGGGGCTCGTCATGGGCGTTGCCGGCGTGTTCGGCCTGCTGGCCGGCGGTCTGGCGGGCGGCTTCGTGCTGGCTATCTTCATGGCCAACTCGGGCGGCGCCTGGGACAACGCCAAGAAGTACATCGAGACGGGCGATGCGCCCTTCTGCGGCAAGCACACGGCCATCCACGACGCTTCCGTGGTGGGCGACACCGTGGGCGATCCCTTCAAGGACACCTCGGGTCCCTCGCTCAACATTCTCATCAAGCTCATGAGCATGGTTTCCATCGTCACGGCGGGTCTGAACATCGCGTTCACCCTCCTGTAAACCGAGCTTCGGATTTTTCCGCGACATCAACGCCGCCCGGCTCTGCGCCGGGCGGCGTTTTGCGTGGCGGTGTGCCGCGGGTAGGGCGGACAAACTCAGCCCAGCAACTCCTCTGCCAGGCGCGCGCAGGCGTCCTCCAGCAGCTCCACCACCGTGTCAAAACCGCGCTCGCCGTCCCAGTAGGGATCGGGCACCTCCGTGAAACGACAGGCGGGCAGGAACCAGCGGCTCATCGGTTGCACGCGCGCGCGATCCTCTGCGCTGCGGGCCAAGGCGAGAATGTCCTCGCGGTTGCTCTCGTCCTGCGGGATGATGAGGTCGAAGTCCGCAAAGTCGGCGCGGCGGAACTGCCGCGCGCGGTGCCCGCCCCAGCTGTAGCCGTGGCGCTGCAAGGCCGCCAGCATGCGCGCATCGGGCTTCTGCCCCACATGCCAAGAGCCCATGCCGCAGGAATCCACGGAAAACGCGCCCTGCCGCCCGCGCTCCTGCAGCACGGCGTTGAAAATAATCTCCGCCGCCGGCGAACGGCAGATATTGCCGAGGCAAACGAAGAGGATGCGGCGCGGGGCAGCACTTTCGGGTTGACCGTCGGGGCTTGCTTTGGTATGAATGCTCATGTCCGCCCATTGTAGCACCTCGCCATGCACATCGCACGCCTGAACAATGCCCCCGAGCTATTTTATTCGCTGCAGGGCGAGGGCGTCAGCTGCGGCAGCCCTGCCGTCTTTCTGCGGCTGGCGGGCTGCAACCTCGCTTGCCGCTGGTGCGACACCAAGTATTCCTGGGGAGCAGGGCTCCGGCTGACACCCGCCGAGTTGGCACCGCGCATCGCCGCGCTCCGCCCTCCGCGGCTGGTCATCACCGGGGGTGAGCCCCTGCTGCAGCAGGACGAACTGGGCGAGCTGCTGGCGCTGCTTCCCCCCGAGCTGCCTGTCGAGGTCGAGACCAACGGCACAGTGCTCCCTACGGCGGCGCTGCGAGCGCGCATCACGCAATGGAATGTCTCCCCCAAGCTGGCGCACGCAGGCAACGCCGAGGGTCGGGCACTGCGTCCCGAGGTGCTGGCGGCTTTTGCCGAGCTCCCGAATGCGTGGTTCAAGCTTGTCGTGCGCGGCGAGGCCGATTGGCCTGCCGTCGCCGCACTCGGTCTGCCGCGGGAGCGCCTGCTGCTCATGCCCTGCGCCGACTGCCGCGCCGCTTTGGAGGATCTGCGCCCCGCCGTGGCGCAGATGTGCCTGCGCCACGGGCTGCGTTTGGGAGAGCGCCTGCATCTCGTGCTGTGGGACACGCGCAAAGGAGTGTAGTTTTTCTGCTTTTGAGTGCTGAAAAGAGCTTGCCATTTCCTGTTTTCTGTGCTAAAGAGAAACTGTCTATGAAAAAGCTCCTTAACATTGCTTCCCTCATGGCAGCTCTGTCCGGCGTTGCTTCGGCCGCCCCCTATGTCCTGCCCTCTCCCCAGCCCGGTGCCCTGACTCCGTACGACATTCAGCCGCACTACGGGATTGACGCCATCTACACCATTTCCGGCGACAACGAAGCTCCCGACCTCTATGGTGTTCGCCTGAGCTTCAACCTCTACAGCAGCGGCGAGGACTCCGTCCGCCATCAGTTCAGCCTCAATGTCACCCCCCAACTGGGTTCCAAGGATATCACAAACGCGGATGGTTACAAGTGCGAGTCCGATATCCGGGTGCTGCCTTTCACGGGCGGGTACGACCTGAACCTTGAGATTACCGACAAGACTCTGTTCTACATGGGCGGTAAGGCCGGTTATGCGCTGGCTCAGACGGAGGAAAAAGACAAAGACACCCATGTCAAGACGAAGGATCATTGCCGGGGCTTTACGTTCTCGGTCGGCGCCGGTTTCAAGTATCAGCCCAGCGATGCCATCATGCTGAAGCTCGGCTATGAATTCGGTAAGATGTATCTCGAGGACAATGCTGCTCCGGATAGCATCTACACCGGGCACTCCATCATCCTCGGTGTCAGCTGCCAGTTCTGATTGCCTGCGCTGATTTCACCCAAAACACCCGACCGGGCGGCGCTCGGTCGGGTGTTTTTTTGTGCAGGGGGATGGGAGCCGCTTCAGCGCAGACCGTAGTCGCGACGGCCGAAGATGGCCGAGCCGACGCGCACGATAGTGGCGCCCTCCTCCACCGCAACGGGGTAGTCGTGGCTCATGCCCATCGACAGCTCGGGCAGCGGCAGCGGCCCGCGCGCCCGCAGCTCCTGCGCCAGCATGCGCAGGGCGATGAAGGCGGGACGCGAGCCCTCAGGCTCCTCGCTCGGGGCGGGGATGCACATGAGCCCGCGAATCTCCATCGCCGGCAGGGCGGCAAGCTCCTCCCAGCGTTCGCGCAGCTCGTCGGGGGTGAAGCCGTGCTTGCTCAACTCGCCGTCGATGTTGACCTCCAGCAGCACCGGCATGGTTTTGCCGAGCTCGCCCGCCACGCGCGACACCGCCGCCGCCGCCTTGAGGGAATCCACCGCTTGCAGCAGGGAGATGCCGCTCTCCAGCGCCTTGCGCACCTTGTTGCGCTGCAACGGGCCGATGAGGTGCCACTCGCAGTCCGGCGGCATCTGCGGCATCTTCGCCAGCGCCTCTTGCAGGCGGTTCTCGCCGAACAGGCGCTGGCCGTCCTCGTAGGCCTGCATGATGTCCCCGACGGGGAAGGTCTTGCTCACCGCCAGCAGCCGTACCGACTCGGCGGGGCGTCCCGCACGCGCTGCGGCCGCCGCAATTCCGGCGCGAATCTCACTCAGTTGCTCGTGAATGTACATGGTTTTTCGGACGAAAGGGGGCGGCAGAACTCTGCCGCCCCGCAACGTGTTCTGACAAAGGGCTCAGCTCTCCTGCGGCTCACCCTCGGCAGCGGGCGTTTCCGCCTCGCCGCTTGTGACGGCGGGCGCTTCCTCGGGTGTCTCGGCCGTTTCCTCGGGGCGCTCGGTCTTGTCGCTGGCGGCGCTCACCATGAGCTCGCGACCCATGAAGGGCTGCCCGTGCAGCACCTCGGCGGCGCGGCGCGCATCGGCCAGATTCACCATCTCCACAAAGGCATAGCCCTTGCTCTTGTAGGTGCGGGAGTTGTAAATCACCTCGACACTGCGCACATGGCCAAAGCCCTTGAACAGATCCTCGAGCTCGGATTCCGTCGCCTCGTAGGACAGGTTGCCGACGTAGAGACGGGCGTTGCGCGTGGGCGGTGTGGAGGTCGCGCGGCGACCCTTGCGGGCAGCGGCGGGATTCCCGCCGCGGTTGTTGGTGCGCCCCTTGGCCACTCGCACATTGCTCTTGGGAGCTTTGCGCTTGTCGCTTGCTTCGGGAGCTTCCTTGGCCTTGCCGATACCGAAAAAGCGCAGGATGCGCTTCACGAGCGAAGGTTTGGAAACGGGTGCGGACTCAGGACGAGGCATTCGACGACGGCGGGCAGCATTGCCGCGATTGTTGTTGCGGCGGCGACGGGATCCCTGTCCCTGTCGCCCCTGTGTATAATGTTCAGCCATAACGGTTAATCATGTGTGTGGCGGCAGCGCGCGGGGCAGACCTGTGAGAGCCTTTGCTGCGCATCCGCGGCAGCCGTTGTATTCTGTAAGTGAAAGTGGGTGCGGGGCGCGGATCAGAACCGGCAATGCCCACGCAACCGCCCCTATGATACCGATGCAGCCTCGCGCTGCAAGCTCAAAGTGAGGCAGCAAGACAAAAAGAAC
>JBJEVL010000271.1:0-1661 GCA_051884335.1 Akkermansia sp.
CAATCCGGATTTTGAAGAGCTGCGTCTCATGATGGCATGCAAGCATTTCATTATTGCTAACAGCACCTTCAGCTGGTGGGCGGCGGTATTGGGCGATGCAGCCGGGAATGCGAAAAAGGTGTGGGCGCCGGCGGAGTGGTGGAATGGGAGTGGCCTGAACATGCTTCTTGATGGATGGATAGCCGTTCAGACGGATGATAAGCCCACCGCGCCATCACGCCACGGGGCATCGTGAGCAGTCTCTTTTTCCCTCTTTTTCCAAAAGATGTGCTCATGCCCATGAAGCATCATGGGCATGGTCGGAACCGGCTCCCCATCATCAGGCTTTGTGCCCCGATGAACTTCCCTGCTTGCATGGTCGGCTTCTCCTTGGGGTAACGCACGGCAAAGGAAGCGGAACATTCTTACGCCGCTGCCGCCCACAGGTTTTGCACGCCGAGCCCGATGAGGAGCAGCCCGGCGACGGTTTCGAGCCAGCGCACGGGCAGGTGGTGCAGCAGGCGCGCGCTGTGGAAGGCGCTCAGCGCGCAGGCAAAGGTGATGCCGCCGATGAGGGCGCAGGCTGCCAACAGCTGCGGCACCTCCATCGCCGACCCGCCGAAATCCCCCAGCGCCATGCAGGCACCGACGGCCAGCGCATCAATCGCCGTGGCCAGCCCCACCCCCATGAGCGCCGCGAAGCCGAGGGGAGTGCCGGAGACCTGCCCCTCTCCGTTGCCACACCAGGCCTGCACCAGGATGTTGCCGCCCAGGGCGCCGAACACCAGCAGCACGACCCACGGCGCCCAGGCAGCCACGAGCTCGCGCACGATGCTGCCGCCCCAATACCCCGGCAGGGGCATGAGCATCTGGTAGAGCCCGACGGTGAGGGCGAGTTGCAGGGCGGCGCGGCGGCGGTGCTGCCGCAGCACCAAGCCGTAGGAAAAGGCGTAGAGGGTGGCATCCACGGCGAGGGCCAGGCCGACCAGGCTGATTTCGAGCAGGTTCATGAACGGCAAGAGCATAGCACGTTGCGCGCGCGGCGGCGAGTGTTATTCTTGACAAATCGGCGGCTCCCCCGCTACAATGCGGGGCATGAAGGCGTCTTCTCTCTCTTGGCTGTTACCGATGCTGCTGCTGAGCGGCTGTGATGAGCGCACCACCCCGCCGCCGAGCGAGGGTGCTCCCGCTGAGACGGCCGATTCCCCCGCCGAGGGGGCAGCGGAGAGCGCCGCTGCGCCGGCGGAGACGCCCGCAGACCCCGCAGCTGCCGCACCGGACGGGCAGCCCCTGCCCGCCGAGCTGCAGGAGCTCGCGCAGGCGGCGGAACAGGGCGATGCCGCGGCGCTGTGCCGCTTGGGGCTGGCCTACGAGACGGGGCGCGGCACGGCGGTCGATGCTGCCAAGGCGTTCGACTGCTACCGCCGCGCGGCCGAGGGCGGCTGTCGGGAGGCACGTTTCAATTTGGCGCGTTGCTACGCGCTGGGCACGGGGGTGGAGGCCGATCCGGCGGCCTTCATCGAGCACTGCCGCAAGGCTGCTGAGGCCGATTGCGCCCCGGCGGCATACACGCTGGGCTGCGCCTACCGCGATGGTTTGGGGGTGGAGGCGGATGCGGACCAGGCGGTGCACTGGCTGCGCCGCGCCGCCATGCAGGGCGACAACGCCGCGCAGGAGGCGCT
>JBJEVL010000272.1:0-6585 GCA_051884335.1 Akkermansia sp.
GCAGCTGGCGCTGATTCCCGAGCGCCAGGCGGCGGCGGGCATTGTGCCGGGCGCCGAGGAGGCACCCGCTCCGGCACCCGCTCCGGCGCTGACGGAGGCGGCGCCCGCGCAGGAGCCCGCGCCGGTCATGGGCGAGTCCGTCAGCGGCTCGCTCAGCCCCACGCAGATGGTGCGCGGCGGCAAGAAGCTGGTGCTGCCCAAGAAGAAGATTTCCGTCACCAACATCAAGCGCCCGCAGGGCGGGGCTTTGGTGATGGAGAGCGCCGCGTCGCCCGTGCCGAGCATGGAGCTGGAGGGCGAGACGCTGGGGAGCGCTGACTCCGGCAGCCTGCAAGCGTAATTCCCTCCCCTTTTGCCGCCATGAACGTGCGCTCGGTGCTGGAGTATGTGCCTTATTTCCGGGGGCGGCTTTTCGTGGTGCATGTGGATGCGGCGCTGCTGGCGGCGGATGAGCTGGTGGATGCGCTGCTGGATGTCGACGCGCTGCACGAGATCGGCGTGCGGCTGGTGCTGGTGGCAGAGGGCAGCGATGCTTCCCTGCTGCTGCACCGCGCGGCGGAGTGCGAGCTGCACGCCGCCCCCGCCGAGCAGCCGCTGAGCGCCGGCAGCAGCGCCATCGAGCGCGTGAGCGAAATTGTGGCGCGGCGTCAGGTGGCGATCGCCGCTTCCGGAGCCGAGGGGCGCTTCGATGCCGGCAGCGCGGCGCTGGCGGTGCAGCTGGGCGCGGCGAAGTACATCTGCCTGCAAAGCGGCGAGGTGCCGCAGCAGCACGAGCAGCCCATCTTCGCCATCCGCGAGCGCGAGGTGGCTTCCGTGCTCTCCGACTGCTCGCACCCGGAGGTGCTGGCGGCGGCGGCGGCGCTGTGCCGCCGGGGGGTGCCGCGCGTGCACCTGCTGGACGGCTGCCACCGCGGCGTGCTGCTCGATGAGATTTTCTCCGAGGAGGGCGTGGGGACGATGGTGCACACCGATTCGTACCGCGAGATCCGCCCGCTGCACGAGGACGATATCCCCGAGCTGCTCTCCATGATTGCCAGCAGCGTGGTGCGCGAAAAGCTGGTGCCGCGCGACTACGAGGGCATCCGCGACCGCCGCGAGTGCTACTACGTCTACACGCTCGATGACACCATCGTGGGCTGCGTGGCGCTCTACCCCTATCCCGAGGAGCGCTGCGCCGAGCTCGGCTGCCTCTTCATCAAGAAGAATTACGAGGGGCACGGCTACGGCCGCGCCATGTGCCGCTTTGTCGAGCAGCAGGCGCGCGCCGCGGGCTTCGAGCGGGTGTTTGCCCTCTCGCAGAGCGCTGTTTCCTACTTCCGCGACCGCCTGCACTACGCCGAGCTGCCGCGCGAGAGTCTGCCCGCCGCCCGCCGCGAACAGTTGGAGCGCAGCGGGCGCGCGTCTGCGGTCTTCGGGCGCACGCTTCCCGCTTGACGCGCGCGCGCGGGCATGCTACGCTCTGCGGCGATGCGCCTTGATTCCCACACTTCGCAGGAGGAGCTGCTGCGGCTCAGCGAGTCTGTTCTGCGCCGCGAGCTGCTGCTGAGCACGCCGCTCAACCTGCGGCGTTTTCTGCGCTACCTGCTGCTTTTCCTCCTCTTCCCGGGCATGGTGTTCGGTTTCCGCGCGGGCATGGTGATCACCCTGCTGTTCTGCGCCCTGCTCGGCGGGGTGCTGGTGGCGGGCAGCCCGGCGGCAGCGACGGTCGCCATCTATTCCTGGCTGTCGCTGGGCGTCGGCGTGCTGCTCTATGTGCAGGCGGGGGTCATTCTCCGCGCGCTGCGCGACAACCGCCGCCGCCGCCTCTACCGCCCCGCCCGCGCCGGGCAGAAGCACGCGGTGGACGCGCCCGCTGATTACCCCCTGCGCTGGCACCCGCGCGCGCAGGACGATTTTCTCGTGGCGCGGCTCGTGCTGCGCGCGCCGCAGCGCGGCATCTACGCCATCCTGCTGACGGTGGAGGCTTACGACGGGCGCCGCATCATCACGGGCGGGGTCACGGGCACATCCATTGTCCACGCGCAGGGTCAGCCGGGGCAGCGCTTGCAGAGCCTGACGCTCTACCGTTTGGAGGCCGGCTGCCACGAGCTGAGCTGGGCGCTGCCGCAGGCGGCGCGCGGCGCGCCCCGCGCCACGGTCACGCTGCTCAATCGCCCGGAGGGCGGCGCGGCGTGATAAAGGCTTGCAATGGTGCCCCCTTGCGGTAGAATAGGGGGCGTTATGGCAGATCGTAACCAGACCGACCCGGTCAAGATGGAGAAGATTGTGAGCCTTTGCAAGCGCAAGGGTTTCATTTTTCAGTCGGCGGAGATTTATGGCGGCCTCAACGGCTGCTGGGACTACGGTCCCCTCGGCGTGGAGCTCAAGCGCAACCTCAAGGATTACTGGTGGCGCGTCAATGTGCAGGAGCGCCCCGACATCGTGGGCATGGACGGTTCCATCCTCACGCACAATTCGGTGCTGACGGCCAGCGGTCATGTGGGCGGCTTCACCGACCCGCTCTGCGACTGCCTGCTGAGCAAGGAGCGCCTGCGCGCCGACCAGATTCCCGCGCAGAGCGGCACGGCGTTTTGGTGGCAGGGGGCGCGCAGCGCGGACGGCAGCTGGAGCACGCGGAAGGCGTTTTCGATGCTGGTGCCGAGCGCGGAGCCCAAGGATGCCAAGACGGCTCGCAAGGGGGCGGCGCAGTACTACAGCCAGATTGCGGGGCACGGGCTGACGCCCGCCGACATCGAGCTGCTGGAGGAGACGACGGAGGAGGTGCGCGACAGCGTGCGCTACAACCCGGCCAATGGTTCGCTCGTCACGGAGGCGCGCTCGTTCAACCTCATGTTCAAGACGACGATCGGCGCCGCTGCCGATGAGAACGACCCGAGCACGACGGGCTGGCTGCGCCCCGAGACGGCGCAGAGCATTTTCTGCCAGTACAAAAATATTTTGGATTCTTCGCGCATGAAGATTCCTTTCGGCATCGCGCAGATCGGCAAGAGTTTCCGCAATGAGATTAACCCGCGCAATTTCACCTTCCGCTCCCGCGAGTTCGAGCAGATGGAGATCGAGTATTTCTGCCGCCCCGAGGACGGGCTGGCGCTGACGGATGAGTGGCTGGAGCGCTGCTTGGTGTTCTACGAGAACATCGGCATTCCCCGCGACAAGATTCACATCCTCGATGTGCCGGACGGTGAGCGCGCGTTTTACTCCCAAAAGACTTACGATTTGGAGTATGCGTTCCCCTTCGGTGTGCAGGAGTTGCAGGGCATCGCGTTCCGCACGGATTACGATCTGACGCGCCACGGCGAGGGCAGCGGCAAGCCGATGGAGTATTTCGACGAGGCGAGCCGCGCGAAGTTTATTCCGAATGTGGTGGAGCCTTCGGCCGGCTGCGACCGCACGGTGCTGGCCGTCCTCTGCGAGGCTTACGATGAGGAGGAGCTGGGCAAGGACGGCAAGAGCGACATCCGCGTGGTGATGCGCTTCCACCCGCGCATGGCGCCCATCAAGGCGGCGGTGTTCCCGCTGCTGAAGAAGAATCCCGAGCAGGTGCGCATCGCGCACGAGATCGAGGAGAGCCTGCGCCCCTTCATGAATGTGTTTTACGATGAGGGCGGCGCGGTGGGTCGCCGCTACCGCCGCATGGATGAGGTGGGCACGCCTTTCTGCATCACGGTCGATTTCGCGACGCTGGGCGAGGAGGGTGAGGAGCTGAAGGATACGGTGACGATTCGCCACCGCGATTCGATGGAGCAGGAGCGTCTCCCGATTAAGGATGTGCTTCACTGGCTGCTCCGCCGCATCCGCTGAGCCGCGCCCGCGACAGCGCTTTTCCGCCGCCCCCCTGCCCCGCCCGGTCAGGGGGGCGTTTGATGCAGGTGTTGCAGCGGTGAAAAGGGGCTTGCTATTTGGCTGCTGTGCCGTATAATGATGCTATGAACAGACTTGCAGGTAAAACCGCTGTGGTGACGGGTGCCGGGCGCGGCATCGGTCAGGCTATTGCTCACCGTTTTGCAGCCGAGGGCGCTCAGGTGATTCTCATTTCCCGCAATCCCGCTTCCTGCGGCAGCGCGGCGGAGGCGATCAATGCCGAGTTCCCGGGCAGCTGCAAGGCTTTCCCCTGCGATGTGGCGGATGCCGCCGCGGTCGAGGCTTGTGTGAAGGCGGTTTTGGCGGAGTATCCCACGGTGGATATTTTGGTGAACAACGCGGGTATCACGAAGGACGGTCTGCTGATGCGCATGAAGGAGTCGGACTGGGATGCGGTGATCGCGACGAATCTCAAGAGTATTTTCCTTTTTGTCAAGGCGTTCCAGCGCACGCTGATGAAGAGCCCGGCGGGGCGCATCATCAACATGAGCTCCATCGTGGGCATGAGCGGCAACGCGGGGCAGGCGAATTACAGCGCGTCCAAGGCGGGTGTCATCGGCTTTACCAAGAGCATGGCGCAGGAGATCGCCGGGCGCAAGGTGACGGTGAATGCGATCGCTCCCGGTTTTATCGCGACGGATATGACGGATGCCATCCCGGAGAAGGCCAAGGAGGCGATGCTGGGGCGCATTCCGCTGGCCGACCTCGGCAAGCCGGAGGATATTGCCAATGCCGCGCTTTTCCTTGCTTCGGATGAGGCGCGCTACATCACGGGTCAGGTGCTCGTGGTCGACGGCGGCATGACGATGTAACCGCTCGCCCGCCTCTCGGGGCGCAGTCGGGTGCGGCGTTCGCGGGTGCGCGGCGGTGGGCGTTCCGTTGGGTGCGGCGCGGGGTGTTCTGCCCGGCGCGGCGGCGTGCGTTCGCGGGTGCGCGGCGGTGGGCGTCCTGTCGGATGTTCGGCGCGCTTTCGGGGCGTTTGCGCTCGGGCGCGTTTTGTCCGGCGTTCGGGTGCCCGGTGTTCGGCAGGTACTGCTCGCGGCGGTGCCTGCCGCGCTGTTGCGGGCGGGCGGCGCGGGGGGTGGTACGCGCTCTGCGCGCCGCAGTCGGCTCTTGACAAGGGGGTGCCGGCTGTGTATAGTGCGCGCGTGATGCCGAAAACGATTCCTTCTCTCACGCTGCCGACCGGTGATTTCGAGCAGATGAAAGGCATGAGCAATGCGCGTTTGGTCTGTGTGTTGCGCTCGGCGGTGCTGGCTCCCGACCGTGTGCGGCGTTTCAGTCCCCGCCCGCCCGAGGATCACGATGCGTACACGGTGCAGCACCACCCCGACTGTATCGAGGTGCATCTCTACGCGGCGGGTTGCGAGATTTTCTGCTGCAGGTTCGTGCCGTCGGAGCGCTACTGAGGCTCTTCTGCGGCGGAAAACCGTTATATCGCAGCATTTTCTCCTTGATGGACGGGGGGCGCGCGGGTAGAATGTCTCTCATGGCAGAGATTCATCCTACGGCGATTATTGACCCGACTTGTGAGCTGGCAGAGGACGTGAAGATCGGTCCTTACTGCGTGGTCGGTCCCCATGTGCGGCTGGGCAAGGGCTGCGTGCTGCACAATCATGTGGTGATCGGCGGGCCTTCGGTGTTCGGGGAGCGCAATGAGTTTTTCCCCTTCGCTGTCATCGGTCTCAAGACTCAGGATCTGAAGTACAAGGGCGAGCCGACCTTCCTGGAGGTGGGGGATGACAATGTGTTCCGCGAGAATTGCAACATCAACCGCTCGACGGGGCCCGAGACCAAGACGATTATCGGCTCGCACAATCATTTCCTCATCAACAGCCACTGCGGCCACGAGTGCATTGTGGGCAATCACTGCATTTTCTCCGGTTTCGCGGGGGTGGCGGGGCATTGCCGCATTGATGATTGGGCGATTATTTCGGGCTTTGCGGCGCTGCACCAGTTTGTGCATGTGGGCGAGCACGCGATGGTGGCGGGCTGCGCGCGCGTGCCGCGCGATGTGCCGCCGTACACGATTGCGGAGGGTTTCCCGGCGGAGGTGCGCGCAATCAATATCGTGGGGCTGAAGCGCCGCGGTTTTTCGGATGCGGATATCCGCGCGATCAAGTTTGCGTACACGAAGTTGTTCCTGCACAAGGAGCTTTCGCGCGAGGAGGCGGTTGCGCTGCTGGAGGCGGATGCGACGCACGGTGCCAATCCCTGTCTGCGCCGGTTTGTCGATTTCGTGAAGAACAGCGACAGCGAGCGCGGTATTCTCTGAGGTGCTCATGCCTTTCGTTTTTGACCTGGACGGGACGCTGGTCGATTCGCTGCCCGGCATCGCCGAGGGGCTCAACCGCGCGTTGCGTTCGCTGGGGCTTGCGGAGCACCCTTGCGCGGCGGTGCGCGGGATGATCGGTCGCGGGGCGGCGAATCTCTGCGCGGCGGCGATCGGCTATGCGGATGCTGCTGAGGCGCCTGCCGAGCTGTTGGCGGCAGTGCACGGCGCGTTCCGCCGCGAGTACCCGCTGTGCTGGCAGGGGGGGACGCGCGCGTTCCCGGGTATTCCGGAGTTGCTGGGGGATTTGGCGGCGGCGGGGCATCGGCTGGCGGTGCTGTCGAACAAGCCGCATGAGGTGACGCTGCCGCTTGTGCAGGCTCTTTTTCCGGATGTGGCGTTTGACCCGATCGTGGGGCAGCGGGCGGGGGTGCCGCGCAAGCCGGATCCGA
>JBJEVL010000273.1:0-1653 GCA_051884335.1 Akkermansia sp.
AACTCCTTGGCAATTTGGATGATGATGAGGAAGAGCGAGCCCGCCAGGCACCAGAAGTAGCAGATACCCATCTCGCTGAGCCGCAGCAAACGGTCGCGCCACAGGTATTTGACCTGGCCGAAATGCTCCCACAGCAGGCTCCAGCTGAACGCGCGCGTCGGTTTGGCGGCGTAGCGCGGCACCAAAAACGATGCCGCCGAGACCACGCAGGCCAGCGAGATAAACACCCAGGTGGGCAGCTCCACCGCGCTCCAGCCGGCCTCCTCCTCCCCGTCGGGAAGCGCCGAATACTGCTCCAAGAGGTAGCTGAACCAGAAGAACACCCCGATTTGCGCCACCAGCAGCACGATAATCATGCTCATCTCGAGAATCCCCGAGCCGAAGCCGATGTAGCGCGAGCCGAGCAAATCCTTCACAATCCCCTTCTTGGCCGGCGAAAGGATGGTGGCCTGCGTGGCAAAGACCGCAAACCACAAAATCGCCGCCGTCATGTCGTGCATGTAGAAACAAAACAGCATGCACGACATCACAATCACCTGCAAGATACTCATCACCTGAATGATGCGGGTCTTGCAGAAGCAGTCGGCCAGCCAACCCACCAAGGGAGAAAACAGGATGTAGGGCAGCACAAAGATAGCGCCCAGCTGGTACTCCAGCGTGCTGCCCTCCGCGCCCCACAGCCACACCCCCAGCGGAATCAGCAGGAACTGCACGGCCTTTTCGTTAAAGGCATTCTGCGCCTGCACCGCCACAAGCGTCCAAAAGCCCGCCCATTCCTTGCGGGTAGGCTCCTTAAAAAACATGTCGTCTCCGTTCGCCTGCTCAGCCATATCGCTCCGTGCTGCAACGCATCCGCATTATCGCACAGGAAAGGCAAAAGAAGCAAGCGCAAACGCCCCGCGCGCGCAACAAAAACACCCCGAGGCGCGGCAAAGGCGCCCCGGAGTCGTAAAAATCAGCGCTTTCAGGCGGCTGGCTCAGTAGCGAACCGTGTAGTCGCCGGGGTCGCGGGGAGCCTCGGGCTCGCGCTCGCAGGGGGGCAGCATGCTGTTCAGATGGCGCTTCTGGATGGTCTTTTTCAGACCGCGATCATTGCTCTCGGTGACCTCCTTGGCCTCCTTGATCTCATCCGCACGCTTCTTCTCCGCGCGCTGGCGGGCGGCGTTGGCGCGATCGATGCTGTCGCGCTGCTTCTCCGTGGCGACACCCTTGAGGGCATCCTCGGAGAGATCCGAAACATTGACAGCGGGAGCCGCCTGCACGGCAGCGGCGGTCAGCACCAACAGAGAGAGAAGAGAAAGCTTTTTCATAGCGAGAGAATACTCTTCCACTATAGGGGAGCCGAGGGGGCGCTGTCAAGCAACTTTTTTTGCCTCGGCGCGGAAAAAAAAGCAGGGGGACCCCTCCCCCTGCTGACAGAGCAAGCCCCCGCTGCGGCGCGTGGGCTCGCAGCGGGGGCTCGGCGGGGCGAGCGGCGGGCGCTCTTACTCCCACTCGATGGATGCCGGGGGCTTGGTGCTCACATCGTAGAGCACGCGGTTGATGCCCTTGACCTCGTTGAGGATGCGGTTGGAAGCCTCGCGCAGCAGCTCGTAGGGCAGCTGCACCCAGTCGGCCGTCATCGCGTCCTCGGAGACGATGGCGCGCAGGTTC
>JBJEVL010000274.1:0-6529 GCA_051884335.1 Akkermansia sp.
ACGGTGCTGCCTGCCTCTCCTTTGTCGTCAGTCTGCTCCGTCGCATCCGCCGCGCGGCGCAATGCCTTGCTCTCCTGATGCTGCCCCAGAGCCTCCACCACCTTGGCAGAAGCCCCGGCCAATGCCGTCGCCGTAGCCGCTGTAAATCCCATACCCCGCCAGTCTAACGCGCAGCACCGGCGCGCACAAGGGACGACACAGCATCCGCACGGTATGCCCGAGGCCGGGCATCAGCCACGCACAAGCCGCCTCCCTCACACAACCTCCTCGGCCACGTCCTCATCCGGCATCTCATCCGGGTCCTCCGCCGTCTCCTCATCGGGATCCTCCGCCACATCATCCGCCGCAGCGGCATCGGGATCCTCCGCCAGCTCATCGTGGCGTGCACAGAACCCACGGGCGCGATCCGTATCCGTCATCGTCTCCGTATACGCCGTCCCCTCGTACTCGCAACCGCTGTGCGCCAGCTCCCCCGAAACACGGCAAAGCCGCACCCCGCTGCTGCGCGTCGTGCGCGCCGGAGCCGTGCGAATCTCATTCATGGGGTAACCGCGCTGCTCCGCGCAGCGCATCACCGCCACCCACAACGGCAGCGCCAGCGTACCGCCGTACGCCTTCTCCGCAATCTTCACCGGGCGGTCAAACCCCACCCAAACCGCCGCCGTCAAATCCCCCGTAAAACCGCAGAACCACGCATTCTTGTAGCCGTTCGTCGTACCCGTCTTGCCGCCGCAAGGGCGCGTAAAACCCAGCTTCTGCGTGCGCCCCGCCGTGCCGCCCGGCTTCGTAATCTGCTGCAGGATCGCGCTGACGGCATTCGCCGTGCGCTGCGAGAACACGCGGCGCGCGCTCGGGCGATGCTCCCAAATGACATGCCCGCGCGCATCTGTGATGCGCGTGATGATGTGCGGCGTGGGACGCACCCCCCCGTTGGCAAAGACCGTGTAAGCAGCCGCCACCTCCACCGGGCTCGCCTCCCAAGTACCCAAATAAATCGTGGGACCCGGCGGGCGGCTCGGGCGCGGGAAACCCGCCAGCAACGCGCTGTTGACCACATTCTGGAGCCCCGCGCGATTGCCCGCCCGCACCGACATCGTGTTGCGGCTCTTCAGCAGCCCCCAAGCAGCGGGGTGCACCCCCGTGAAACGCCCGTCCGAATTGCCCGGACTCCAGCGCTTACCGCCCTGAATCTCCCCGGGCAGGATGCGACCGTCCGACAGCGGCGTCTGCGGCCCCGCCCCGCGCTCAAAGAACGTGGCGTAGACCAACGGCTTGAAAATCGAGCCCACTTGGCGGCGGCTCTGCTGCGCGCGATTCAGCCGCGACTCCAGCGCACTGCGCCCGCCGACCACCGCCAGCAGCGCCCCCGTGGCGTTGTCGATGACCGCCGTAGCCGCCTGCACATACTGAGGGCGCAGGTTCTCCTGCTGCTCCGGGGGCAGCGCAGCGCGCAACGCGCGATACTGCGCGCGCGTCTGGTGGCGGTAGTGCGGCGCCTTCTCCAGCAGCGCCACCAGCTGCGCATCCAGCGCCGCCATGATGTCATCCTGCAAATCGAGATCGAGCGTCGTGTGCACCGTCAGCCCGCCCTCGTACACCGTTGTATCCTTGATGCGACGCTCGCCGCTGTCCAGCAGCGTGAGCACATGGTCAATCTCGCTGCGCGCCAAATCCAGCGCATAGTTGTCCGGCCCGCGCCACTCCGGCTTGCGGCAGCGGATAGGCTCGCGCAGGGCATCCTCGTACTGGCGGCGGGTGAGCATGCCGTGCTCCAGCATCAGCTTGAGCACCTTGTTGCGCTGCACCAGCGCCGCGCTCGGGCGGCGGTAGGGCGAAAACTCATTCGGGCTGCAGATGATGCCCGCCAGCATGGCCGACTCCCCCGGCGTCAGGTCGCGCGGTTCCTTGTCGAAGTAGCCGCGCGCCGCCGCCTTGAGCCCCAAGAACGTGTGCCCGAAAAACACGCGGTTGATGTAGCAGAGCAGAATCGTCTCCTTGTCGTAGGTGGACTCGATGCGCCGCGCGAGCGCCATCTCCGTCAGCTTGGCATCGAAACTGCGCAGGCGGTGGTTGTAGGTGTTCTTGGCCAGCTGCATGGTCAGGGTGGAGGCGCCCTGCGTGGTGCGGTGGTGCTTGAACACCTGCGCCGCCGCGCGCAGCAGCCCGCGGGGGTCAATGCCGCCGTGCTTCCAAAAGGAGCGATCCTCCTGAATAATCAGCGCATCGATGAACCAGCGCGGCACCTCCTCGTGCAGCTTGTCGATGCTGCGGCGGTTCTCGCCGTGCAGCGTGCCGATCTCCGCCCCCTTGCGGTCGAGCACCACCGTGCGCTCCGGCATGTGCAGCACGCGGGTAATATCGTAGCGCCCCGCCTTGATACCGTAGATGATCGCCAGCACCAGCGCAAACATCGCGCCGACAAAGCTCAGGCTCACCGCCAGCCGAATCGGCCACAGCACCAGCTTGGGCAAGTGGCGCGTCAGGAACGCGATGAAGCGGAAGGGCAGCGTCAGCACCCGCCACAGCGCCCCCAGACAGCCCATCCCCCGGCGCGGCGGGCGCCGGAACTCGTTGAAGGGGTTTTCATTGGGGTCGTAGGCATAGCGCGGGTAGTCGCGCGCGGGGCGGGGACCGCCGAAGGCATCCTCCGGCGGCGGCGCGACAGGCGGGGGCACGGGATCCGCCGCCCCTCCCGACGGCTCAGGGGAGCGCAGCGTCGGCTGCACGCGCGCGCGCGGCGGTGCCTGCGGACGCGCATAGCGGGGCGCGGCCGCCGGCGCGGCGGGAGCGGGAGCATCGTCAGCTTTGTAGCGCGCGCACATCGGGTCGTGGTGGGGGAATCAGCGAACTTGCAGGTACACAATCTGCTGCCGGAAGCGCGGGTCGCTTGAGGCAAAGGTGAGCACCAGGCGGTTGAGGCACTTGCGCGCTGTGGTCTTGGGCGTGATGAGCACGCGGTATTCGCGCCCGCGGCGCAGCGTCCCGGTGCTGTAGTCAAAATCGCTGCCGTTCAGCCCCGCCTCCAGCACCGCCGTGACGGGCGAGCCCGGCGGCAGGGTGATGCGCAGCTCCTGCGTCTGCGGCGCGCTGCCGCGCGCCCACACCAAGCTGCGGGAGGAGAGCTGCACCGCGAGCGGCACCTCGAAATGAATCGTCAGGCGCGTCGTCTTGCCGTCGGAGGTGCGGACATCCATCTGCTTATCGATGGGGGCGTCGAACAGCGAGGTGTCGGCCTCCACCAGCAGGCGCGAGCCCTGCGGGGTGAGCTTCAGGCAGTCGCAGAGGGGCTTGGCGCGGGTGATGGTGCTGCCGTCGCCCGTCTCGAACACGATGGTGGCGCGCTGCTGACCGTGGCGCAGCGCAGTGCGCTGCTCCGTGCTGCGGAAGCCCGCCGCCGCCGGCAGCGCCAGCATCGCGAGCAACAGCGCCGGCAGCGCCGCCCTCATGCACCGCGCCCCTCCTTGCAGCAGCGCGGGGAAAAGAGGCTCACCAGCAGAAACAACGCCGCCGCCGTGCACACGCAGCTGTCCGCCACATTGAACGACGGCCAGTGGTAGCCCATCGGCCACATCTCCGTGCGCAGCCACGGGAAGGAGAAATCCAAGAAGTCCACCACATAGCCGCGCGACAGGTTCTGCCAAAAGCTCAGCGCCTCCGCCCCGGGGCGGAAAAAGCCCTGCACGAGCCGATCGGCCATGTTGCCCAAAATCCCCGCCATGATAAGCGCCCAGGCCAGCTTGAGCACGCGCCCCGCAAAATAGCCCCGGCGGTAGAGCAGCGAAAAGACCGCCAGCGCCGCCACCTGCACCCCGAGGAAGAGGTAGGGCGCCCAGACCGTGCCGTTGCCCGTGCCGAAGGCCACCCCCGTGTTGTGCACCCGCACCAGCGAGAAATGCACCACGGGGTTGTCCGTCAGCAGCGGCACCACGCGCGGGGAACAGCCGAGCTCCCACGCAAAGGGGAAGTTCAGCACAATGAGCCACTTGCTCACCTGATCGGCCAGCACCAGCAGCGCGATGAGCAGCGCCAGCAGCAGGAAACCGCGTTTCATGGGCAAGGAGCAGGCTCAGCGGTGCAGCACCTCGTGGCAGCGGGCGCAAAGCCCCTCCTCATCCACAGCAGGCTCGTAGCGGCGGCAGCGCGGGCACATCGCCCAAGCGCTCTTGGTGGCGCTGGCGGCGAGCGACTCGCCGCCCTCCCGCAGCTCCAGCCCGGCGATGATGAAGAACTCCTTGGCGAAGTCCGCATCGCGCAGCAGGCTCAGCACGCGGGCATCCTCGCCCTGCGGCAGCGTGAGCGCGACCACCGCCTCGTTGTTCTTGTTGAAGGCCTTGGCTTTGACCTGCGCCTCGATCGCCACCTGAATGACGCTCTTGATGTGCTGCAGGCGCTCAAACACGGGCTCCCAGCCGGCATCGAAGGCGGAATCAGCCGTCGGGAAATCCTGCTCGTGCACCGAGTCCGCATGCCCGGCGTGCTCCCAGGCCTCCTCCGCTGTGTAGACAAGGATGGGCGCCAGCAGGCGCACCAGCACATCGAACACGCGCGCCAGCGCAAACTGCTTGCTGATGCGGCGCGGGCTGTCCGCCGCATCGCAGTACAGGCTGTCCTTGGTGATGTCGATGTAGAGCGCGGAGAGGTCGTTGGTGCAGAACTGGTTGATGGCCGTGAACACCTTGCGGAACTCGTACGTCTCGTAGGCGGCGCGCACCTCGCGGATCAGGCGGTTGCTGCGCTCGAGAATCCAGGCATCCAGCGGCGCGAGCTGCTCCGGGCGCTGCACGCCGTCGTAGCCCTTGAGGTTCGCCAGCAGAATGCGCAGGGTGTTGCGCAGGCGGCGGTAGGGATCCGTCACCTGGCGGAACAAATCCTCGCCGAAGGGCACCTCGTTCTGCCAGTCCACCGAGGACACCCACAGGCGCACGATGTCCGCGCCGTACTTCTCGTAGAAATACTTGGCGTTGGTCGGCTTTTGGTAGCTGCCCTGCGCGCTCTTGGAGAGCTTGCTGCGATCCTGATTGACCACGAAGGCATGGGTGAGCACCTGCTTGTAGGGCGCCACCCCGCGCCAGGCGCAGGAGAGCATGAGCGAGCTCTGGAACCAGCCGCGGTGTTGGTCGGTCGCCTCGAGGTACACATCGGCGGGCGCGCGCAGCTCGGGGTGATTCTCCAGCACCGCCACATGCGAGCAGCCGGAATCGATCCACACATCCAGCGTGTCCCTTCCCTTGCGCAGCCCGGCGGGCAGCCCCAGGCGCTCGCAGAGCTCGGCGTCGGAGAGCTCGAACCAGATGTTCGTGCCGTGCTGCTCCACGAGGTCGGCCACGCGGCGAATCACCGCCGCATCCAGCAGCGGCTTGTCCTCGGCATCGTAGAACACGGGCAGCGGCACGCCCCAAGTGCGCTGGCGGCTGATGCACCAGTCGGGGCGCGTCTCCACCGTGCCGGCAATGCGGTTGTGCCCCCAAGCGGGAATCCACTGCGTCTTGTCAATCTCGCGCAGCGCCAGCGGGCGGAGCTTGTCCATGCTGATGAAGAACTGCTTGACCGCGCGGAAAATGATGGGAGTCTTGGAGCGCCAGCAGTGCGGGTACTGGTGCGTGAACTCCTCGCGCCCCAGCAGCGCGCCGCGCGCCGTCAGCATGTCGATGACCGCCTCATTGCTCGCGAACACGTGCTTGCCCACCAGCTCGGGCACGCCGCACTCGGCGGTGTAGCAGCCGTCGTCATCCACGGGGGAGAGCACGGGCAACCCGTACTGCATGCCCGCGATGTAGTCGTCCGCGCCGTGCCCCGGGGCGATATGCACCGCGCCCGTACCCGTGTCCAGCGTCACATACTCCGCGTTGATGATGAGCGAATCGCGGTCGAGGAAGGGGTGGCGCGCCGTCGCGCGCTCCAGCTCGCTCCCGCAGAAGCTGCCCAGCTCCTCCGTCAGCACCCAGCCGGTCTTGGCCGTGAAGGTCTCGATGAGCTCGCGCACCACGATGAGCGTCTTTTCCGCGCCGTCCTTGGCGTAGCGACCGATGACGTAGCGGTAGTCCGGGTGCAGCGCGATGGCGAGGTTGCTCGGCAGCGTCCACGGAGTCGTCGTCCAGATGACCATCGAGCAGTCATGCCCCTGCACCGGCTGCGCCATGGGGAAGGCCACGAACACCGAGGTCGCCGTGTCCTCCATGTACTCCACCTCCGCCTCGGCCAGCGCCGTGTGGTGCGCGTAGCTCCACTGCACGGGCTTGAGGCTTTGGTACACCGCGCCGCTCTCCACCAGCTTGGCAAAGACGCGCAGGATGTGGCACTCATACTCGGGCAGCATGGTGATGTAGGGGTGGAACCAGTCGCCGAAAATGCCCAGGCGGCGGAAGGAGAGACGCTGCTGGTCGATGTAGCCCAGCGCGAACTCCGCGCAGCGCCGGCGGATTTCCGCGGGCTCCAGCCCCTGGAACTCCTTGACGACCTTGGCCTCGATGGGCAGGCCGTGGCAGTCCCAGCCCGGCACAAAGGGGGCGTAGTAGCCCGCCATGGTCTT
>JBJEVL010000275.1:0-1648 GCA_051884335.1 Akkermansia sp.
TGGGGCGACAGCGCGGCGGCGCCGCCTCGCCATGCGACGATGGTGGCGCGCGTGGATGCCGCCGTGGGCGACCTGCTGCAGCTCTGCCGCGATTTGGGCATTGAACGCAACACGCTGGTGGTGTTCACCAGCGACAATGGTCCGCACGATGAGCCCGGCGCCGTGCCGCCGAGCCCCGGGCACCCGGCTCCGGCGCAGAATCCCGCCTTTTTCCGCAGTTTCGGTCCGCTGGACGGCATCAAGCGCGATGTGCTGGAGGGTGGGCTGCGCGTGCCCTGTCTGGTATGGGGGCCCGGGCTGATTCGACGGGGTGCCGTGAGCGCCGAGCCTTCGCAGTTTCAGGACTGGATGGCTACTTTTGCCGACTTGGCGGGTCTGCCGAAGCCGATGCGCTGCGACGGTGTTTCGCTGCTGCCGCTGCTGCGCGGCGACCGGGAACGCCTGAGCGGCAACATCGTGTACAGCGAGTACTTCTTCGCGGGGCACACGCCGCGCTACCCGGGCTTTGCTCCGGGGCGCGACAAGCATCCGCGCGGCGAGCAACAGGTGCTCTACTTCCGCGATGCGGAGGGGCGCAGTCTCAAGGCGATTCGCTGCGGCATCCGCACCGGCAGGGAGGATTTTGAGATTTACGACACCCTTGCCGACACGCACGAGACGCAGAACCTCGCCCCGCGCTACGCCGCGCTCATGCCGGAGCTGCGCCGCGCCGTCCTCTACGCGCGCCGCCCCTATGACTATGTGCGCGATCCGGCCGCCGGGGCGCGGCGCACCCCCTGCCGCGCCGCGCGCTGCTACGACGCGCTTCCCGTTCCCGCCGAGGAGGTCGCGGATGTCGTCCCCGGCTGGGAGATGCGCCGGGTGGAGGGTGTCCCTCCCTGGGTGCCCGAGTTCGACACCCTGCCGCAGGCTGCGGCGGCGGAGAAGCGCTGCGTGCCTGCTCCCGGCGATGCGGAGCTGCCGCCCGGCAGTGTCACCGAGTTCCGCGGCTACCTGCGCATTCCGCGCGACGGGCTGTGGCGCTTTGCGCTGCGCACCTCGGCGGCGGCGGGCAGCCGCGCCTACATGCGCATGCACCGCTTCGCCCTCATTGATGCCGATGCAACCTACATCCCCGGCACGCGCGCGAGCTCCTCTGCCTGCCCCAATGCGGAGGAGGCTGCTCCCGAGAGCGGGCAGGGCGGCATTCCCCTCTGCGCGGGGCTGCACGCCGTTTGTCTGACGGTGGTGCAGGGCAGCGGCAGCAGCGGGCACTTGCAGCTCGAATGGCAATGCGGGGACGAAGCCGCCGCGCCCATCCCCGCCGATGCCTTTCTGCGCGCGCAGCCCAAGGCGAAATAGAGGGCAGGGAAGTCGTCGGGCGCTTTCTGAGTGGTGACATCAGGCGCGCCTCCGCAGCAGAGGCTCGTCGCTCGGGCAGCAGCCCCTCCCCCTCGGCGTTGTCGTTGAGCTGTGCGGGAGCGGAGGCGGAGGGAGGTGCAACGAAAAACTCCCCACGGGAGGAAGAACCGGGCTTTACACCGGGGCGACTTCCGGGGGAGTTGAGGGTTTTTATATCACAAGAGGCGTTAGCAGTCAAGACCCATGTTGTGCCGGAGCAGGGCAAACGCATTGGGGGCATGTCATGAAAAGTGAGTCATGAAAAGAC
>JBJEVL010000276.1:0-1647 GCA_051884335.1 Akkermansia sp.
CTCTTCCCCGCCGCGTCCGAACACATAGGGGTCGCCGCCCTTGAGCCGCACCGTGCAGGCGAAGCGCCCGGCACAGTCGACCAGCAAGCGGTTGATTTCCTCCTGCGGCAGCGTATGTTTGCCGCTGCGCTTACCCACATCAATCTTCTCGCAACCCGGCTTGGCCCAGCCCAGCATCGAGGGAGCCCCCAGCGCATCGTAGACCAAACAATCCGCCTGTTCAATCAGCTCGCGCCCGCGCAGGGTCATCAAGCCGGGATCCCCCGGGCCCGCGCCCACCAGATAGACCGTCCCCGCAACCTTTGTTTTCCTTGTTCTCGCCATGGTTCCGACTTACTCCGAAATCTGTTCTCCGCGAATGGTCGCCGCGCCCTCGGTCGCGCCCGGCAGCTCTGCCACCGTCCCGACCGCCTCCGTCGGCGCAGCGGGCGGCACCCCGATGGAGGCCGCGCCGCTTGCCGGCTCAGCCGGGCGCACCGGGGCTTCCTCCGCTGCGGCGGGCAGCTCCGTCGGCAGCGCTGCGGGGCTCTCCGCCGCCGCAGGCTCCGCGCCGCTACTGCTCAGCGCAATGAGCTGCGACACCGTCACCAGCTTGAAGCCGCGCGCCTGCAAGCCCTGCACGATACCCTCCAGCGCCGCGATGGTGGACGCGTGAATATCATGCACCAGAATAATCGAACCGGGGCGCGCCTTGCCCACCGCCGTATCAATCACGCGCTGCACGCCGGGGTGGCGCCAGTCGAGCGTATCGACATCCCACAAAATCGTCCGCAGACCGTAGTCGGCCATCATGCGCTTGTTGAGCGCCGCATTGGTCGCGCCGTAGGGCGGGCGCATCAGCTTGGGAGCCCGCCCCGTTGCGCTGCGAATCACCTCCGCCGTGCCTGCGATTTCACGATCGAGCTTGGCGGCGCTGCAACGCGTCAGCTGCACATGGCTCCAGCTGTGCACCCCGATTTCATGCCCCTCGGCTACCATGCGCGCCAGAAGCGCCTTGTTGCGCGAGGCGTTCTCCCCCGTGACAAAGAAGGTGCCGTGCGCACCGTTGCGGCGCAGAATCTCCAGCGCCTGCGGCGTCTGCGCCGGGCTGGGACCATCGTCAAAGGTTAGCGCCACATACATACCCGACACGGGCACCCGCGCCACGCGCAGCCCCACCGGCGGCTCGCTCGACGAGGGTCGCGGCGTCGGCACAGGCAGCGGCACCGCCACCGCAGGCGCTGCCGGAACCACCTCCGCAGCAGGCGGCGCGATGCGCTCCGCAGGCGGCGCAACCTGCTCAGCAAGCGGCGCAGCAGGCGCCTCCACCGCCGCCGGGGCTGCGGGAGCAGGCGGCTGCTCGGCCGCCGGGGCGGGCTCGGCAGGGCGCAACGGCTCCGGCTCGGCGATCGGGCGCTCAGGCGCAACCGTCTCCGGCACGGGGGCGGTCTTGAGCGTCACCACGGGTTTCTCCGTCGGCTCGGGCGTGCAGGCACACAGAAAAAAGGCAACACACAGGAAAGGGAAAAAAGACTTGATCATACCCCACAACACAAACGCGGGTCATTCTAAACCGCCCCGCCCGCTTTGGCAACCCCTTTTGCCGTCATCCGGCCAGGGCAAACGCATTGGGGAATATGACGCGTTATAATGTCATAAAATCAACAA
>JBJEVL010000277.1:0-1643 GCA_051884335.1 Akkermansia sp.
CTCCCATCACGCGCAGTTGGGTAAAGCTGCAGCGCAACGGCGAACATCTTACCCTGGAAATCCCGGAGGATGCCCTTGTTGAGCGCGACCTGATTGCCCTGCGCGGGTGCATGGAGCTGAATGAGCACAACGAGCTGAGCGGCCATTTGGACTACGGCATGCCGACCATTCTGACCCATGCGGAATACGCCGACGGCAAATCAGATCCCATCTTCCGCGAAGATGCCGGTCTGGCTTGGCTCTGCACGAAGATCTCCGGCACCACGCGTCTCCCGCAGGATGATTCCGCAGCTCTCGAAACAGCGGCGCAAGCCGCGCGCGCAGGGAGAGCCGAGAGACTGTCGCTGGAGGATGTGGACTTCGACCAAATCTCCGATAATCTCCGTCGGCAAAAGGAACTGCTCCAGCAAATCGACAAGGTGGAACCGCTTTCCGACCCGAAACAAACGGATCCCTTCGCCCCGCAGGAAGATCCTTTCAAACACTCCTTGGACTAAAACCCTCATGGCCGATCGAGCAACAGAAGTGCGTTCCAAGTGGTGGACCCGCCCGGTGGGGCATCTCGCTTGGCTCCTCATCACGCTGGTCTGCCTCACGCTGCGCAAAAAAGTCATTTCACAGAGCCCCGACAAGCGTCCTCTGGGCACCTACCCCGTCATCGTGGCACTGTGGCACAACAACACCTTCACCCCCTGCTACTTCTACCGCTACGTTCTGCACGGCACCGTCACCATGAGCATGCTGACCAGCGCCAGCAAGGACGGCGCAGCGCTCTCCGTCGTGGCCGAGGACTACGGCATGCGCACCGTCCGCGGCTCCTCGCACCGGCGCGGCATAGCCGGCTTCATGGACATGAAGCGCGAGATTGACAGCGGGTGCAGCATGTGCATCACGCCCGACGGCCCCCGCGGTCCCATCTACCGCTGCCACAACGGCGTCATCAAGATAGCCTCCCTCAGCGGCTTGCCCATCATCCCGCTCTGCTTCGATATCCCGCATTGCTGGCGCATCAGCAAGGCATGGGACGGCTACATCATCCCCAAGCCCTTCTCGCGCGTCTGTCTCCGCTGGGGCGAACCCATCCATGTTCCGCCCGACCTGAGCGATGAACAGATGCGCGCGTACACGCAGCAACTGGAAACCGCCTTGGCGCACGGACGCCCGGATTTCGAGCCCTTCTCATCCTGACAACAACACTCGTTCATGGCACCGAAACTCATCAACGGCAAAGAAGTAGCTGCCCGAGTCCGCGCGGACTTAGTGCAGGAAATCGCCTGTCTCAAGCAACAGGGGCACACCCCCGGACTCGCCGTCGTCCTCGTGGGGGATGACCCCGCCTCGCAGGTCTATGTCGGCTCCAAAGTCAAGGCCTGCGCCGAGCTCGGACTCTACTCTCAGGAGTGGCGCCTGCCCGCCGACACCACGCAGGAGCAACTCGTGGAGCTCATTCATCAGCTCAACGCCGATGAGCGCATTCACGGGATTTTGGTGCAGAGCCCGCCGCCGCCGCACATCGACGAAGCCGCTGTCATCCTCAACATCGACCCCCGCAAAGATGTCGACGGCTTCCACCCCGCCAATGTCGCCAAGCTCGTCTTGGAAGACCCCACCGGCTTTGTTCCCTGCACCCCTCTGGGCTGCAT
>JBJEVL010000278.1:0-6341 GCA_051884335.1 Akkermansia sp.
GAGCGGCAGTCCTTCTTCCTCGGCAAAATCGGGATCGTGCGCCCAGGGTTGCAGCAGGGAGAGCGGGCAGATCTGCCGCAGCTCCGACCGCGTTTGCGCGTTGTTGAGGTAGGTGATGTGCCCCACCCCCAAGGGGCGCGGCGTGGTGGGGCTCTGCACGGGCACCCACCACATGAGGGCAAATACAAGGAGGAAAGCGCCGACGACAAACAGCGGCAGGCAGCCGTGCGCCGGGCGTTTGTAGCGCGAGTGGAAGGTCAGGTCTTTTTCCTTGTCCGGCATGGCGATGCAGCAGTCAGTCCCAGGCGGGAACAGCAGCGTAGTTGCAGTTGAAGCCGCGCGCGAGCACGCGGTCGATGAGCTGTTGCACAACGCCGGATGGGGCGGCCTTGTCGGCGACAAGCACCACCGTGGTCTGCGCGGGGTTGCCGGTCTGCCACTGCTCCATGCGCTCCTCGAAGCCGCGCAGCCCGCCGGGAATCAGCTCAGCACCCTCGTAGAAGCGGTATTCATCGCCCGCCGCCACGGAGATGATGTGGGTGTTGGTGCGGTCGTAGGCGCCCATGACGAAGCGCGAGCCCTCGGGGCGCACCTGCACCCCGTAGCGCGGGGTCATGTGGCGCGGCAACAGCACGCAGACACAAATCGCCAGCAACAGGCTCACGGTGGCCACCACGAGGATGGCCAGACCGCTGTCTTGGAGTCGGGAACGGATGCGGCGCATGACGACGGAACGTTAGCTGCGGGAGGATTCGGCGCTCTCTGCCTGCTCGCGCGAGGCGCAGCAGCAGGCTCGGGGCTGCTTGGGTTCTGCGGCGGCGGCGGCCTCGCGCAGGTCGCAGATGATGTGGACGCACTCCAATCCGGCGCGCTCGACGTTGTTGACGATTTTGCGCGCCCGCGCCGACAGGTAGGTGTAGAACAAGTAGGTGGGAATGGCCAGCGCCACACCCGTAGCGGATAGCAGCAGCGCCTGCTGCACGGTGGCGGCCACGGCGGGCAGCGCCGCCGAGCCGTCGATGACGCCGGGCTGCTCGTAGAAGCGCACGAGGGTCAGCAGGGTGCCCAGAATGCCCAGCAGCGGCATGGCGATGGCGCAGGCGACCAGCGTGCGGATGTTGCGCTCGATGCGGTAGACTTCGAGTTCGGCCGCCTCCATGGCGATTTCGCGCAGCTCGGCGCGCTCCAGCCGATTGTGCGGCAGGACGGATTCGACCACGCGCGCCATCGGACCGGGCAGGCGGCGCGCCTCGTGCAGCGCCTCGTCATAGGCACCGGAGCGCAGCAGCGAGGAAAGCCCGCGCAGGAAATCGCCGCTGTTGATGTTGACGCGGTGGAAGTAGAACAAGCGCTCGGCCACCGCCGCCAAGGCCAGGGCGGCAAAGAAAATGATGAGCCAGAAAATCGGCCCCATGATACTGCTCATTTCGCTCATACGCCGTCAGTCGGGTGGGGGGGGGTCAGGCCTGGGGGCGGATGCTCTCGGCACCGAAGTAGGGCACGAGAGCGGCGGGAATCTTCACCGAGCCGTCGGGCTGCTGGCACTGCTCCAGCAGGGCGACGTAGAGACGCGGCAGCGCCGTGCCCGAGCCGTTGAGGGTGTAGGGCACGCGGATCTTGCCCTCGGCATCCTTGTAGCGCAGCTTCATGCGGCGAGCCTGATAGTCCGTGAAGCAGGAGCAGGAGGACACCTCCAGGTACTTGCCCTGCCCCGGCGCCCACACCTCGATGTCGTAGGTCTTGGCGGAGGAGAAGCCCACATCGCCCGTGCAGAGCTCGATGACGCGGTAGTGCAGCCCGAGCTTCTGCAAAATGCTCTCGGCGTGTGCGGTGAGTTTTTCCAGCTCGTTCCAGCCATCCTCGGGCTTGCAGATTTCCACCAGCTCCACCTTGTCGAACTGGTGCACGCGGATCATGCCCTTGTTCTCGCGCCCGGCGGAGCCGGCCTCGCGGCGGAAGCAGGGGGTGTAGGCGGTCATCTTGACGGGCAGCTCGCTCTCGCGCAGGATTTGCTCGCGGCAGAGGTTGGTGACGGGCACCTCCGCCGTGGGCACCATGAACATGCTGTTGCCCTCCAGCCCGTACATGTCCTCCTCGAACTTGGGCAGCTGCCCCGTGCCGTACATGCACTCGCGGCGCACCATGAAGGGCACGCCCACCTCCTGATAGCCGTTCTCGAGGGTCTGCGTGTCGAGCAGGAAGTTGATGAGCGCGCGCTCCAGGCGGGCGCCGAGCCCGCGGTAGACGATGAAGCCGCTGCCGGCAATGCGGGCGGCGTCCTCGAAGTTGAGCAGCCCCAGCCGCGTGCCGATGGCGACGTGGTCCTGCGGGTTGTCGATCTCCGGCTTGCTGCCCCATTGGCGCAGCTCGGGGTTGGCGCTCTCGTCGGCGCCGACGGGGGCGCCGTCGTGCGGCATGTTGGGGATGGAGAGCAGCAGCTTTTCCTGCTCCTCGGCAGCGGCGCTCACCACGGCATCGAGCTCGCGGATGCGGTCGCCCACGGTGCTCATGCGCTTCTTGAGCTCCTCGGCTTCCTCGCGTCGTCCCTCCTTCATCATTTGCCCGATGCGTTTGGAGGAGCTGTTGCGCTCTTGGGAAAGGGCTTGTTTCTCGGTCTCGGCATTGCGGCGCTTCACATCACACTCCAGCACCTGATCCACCAATTTCCAGTGCTCACCGCCGCGCAGGCGCACGCGCTCTTTGACGTATTCCGGCTTTTCGCGGACAACACGAATATCTAGCATAGCGAGATTATTCTAGCGCATACGGAAGCGCGTTCAAGCCCAAAATGCGACCCCGCCGCGGCGATGGCAGAAAAGGGGCGGCCCCCGCGCGCCGAGCCCTCCCCGCGCGCGGGGTGTTTTGCGCGGCGGCGGCAGTTTGGGCTTGCGTTCCCGCGCGGGTAGGGCTATGCTGCGGGCATGAGTCGGCTTTCTGCAGAGCAGTTGAATCGGGTGCGCGCTTGGGCGGCACAGGGGGTAGATCTCAATGGCATCCAAAAAAATCTTGCGGCCGAGTGCGGCGTGCACATGACCTACATGGAGGTGCGTTTCCTGCTGCTGGATCATGGCATCGAGATTGCCACCGCGCCGGAGCCCGCGCCGGCTCCCGAGCCACCCGCCGAGGAGGCCGCCGCCCCGGCAGAGGAGACACCCGCCGCCGTGCAGGTGACGCTGGATGAGCTGCAGCTGCCGGGCGCGCTGGTGTCCGGCAAGGTGCATTTCCCGAGCGGCACGCGCTGCTCGTGGATGATTGACCGCATGGGCAGCCTGAGCTGGATCGAGAAGAACGGCGACCCCTCGCCGGAGGAGCTGCGCGCCTTCCAAACCGAGCTGATGCAGAAGTTGCAGGGCGTGATGTAAGCCCCCGCAGCCGGATTTTTCCCTTGCCTGCTCCGCGCCCCGATGCGCGGAGCAGGTTTTTCCGTCGATCGATCTGACGGCGAAAAGAACAGCATTCCGAATGCTGTAGCAAGCAAAAAACGAAAAAACTTTTCCCCAAGGGCTTAGCGCAGGCGCGCAGCTGTTCCCGCTCTCTTGAGATCACGCGCAAAGCGTTGAAAATGAGTAACCAATTGATGCTACAGCATTCGGAATGCTGTAGCATCGCGACAGCGGGGTAGAAATTTCTCTGCTGCATTTTCACCACTCATACACCATGAAACTACACTTACCAAAAATGCTGCTGACAGCGCTGGTCGCAGCCGTGCTGGCGCCCCAACAGGCAGCTGCGGACACCACCTACAATAACGGCTACACTGTCTCCGTTCCCGTAGGCGGGAATGCCTATGCCGGAAGCTACGCATTTACGTTCACCATTTCCGACCTGTCGACCATCACCGACAAGACGGATATCTTAACTTATTGGGGAAGCGAAAATAAGAGCAGCAATTATTCTGTCAACTCGTTTTATTTTCAGCTTGGAGAAACAACAGAAGGAGATCCCACCTATACCTTGCGCGTTGCATCAGGAAAATTAGCAGAGAACGATGAGAATGCCGCCTATAGTACGGATGGTGGCGATGGCTACAAGACAAACATCATCAACGCTTCCACAGGTAGCCTCACACTGAAGGCAAATGTTGTCTACTCAGTAGTTGTCCTCAACATTCCCAATAACTCCACCAACGGATGGCAATATGTTTATATTACGGATGGGTCCAATACGGCAACGGCAAATTACAACGGCGGCATGAACGGAAGTGAACCCTCCTCTCTAGGTTCCCGCTTCAACTCAGCGTTTGCCGTTACCACCACCTCCTCCACATGGACGGGCACTGCGGGAGACTCTGCATGGGCGACGGAAGGGAATTGGAACGGCGCTTTCGCCGCAGGTAACAACGTGATATTCGGCACCACGACCGAGAAGCAGACCATCACCGTCGCTGAGGGGGGAGTCTCGGTGAACGAGATGACCGTCAGCGGCGAGTATAGCTACACAGGGGGCAGCGTCACCGCCAATCTTCTGCGAGTCAACGGGGGCACAGCTACATTCGACGGCGCTCTGTCGGCAGATTCCATTCTGCTCACCAACAGCGCAGGGCTGACGCTTACGAACGATCAGTTTGCTCAGGAAACGCTCAAGACCATCGGCATGGACAGCTCATCGAGCCTCACCATCACCTCCACAGCAGACGCTACTCTCCTGAATAAGGTTGTCGGCAACGGCACCCTGAAGCTCACAGGCGGGCATACCTTTACGCAAAATCATGACGGAACTGATGTAACATACAGTTCCAAGCTGCATATTGATGCAGGCACCACCTTGGCGCTGCAGGCAAATTACAAGTATCACGAGATCCTGTCCGGCGGTTTGGCGGGGGCGGGCACGCTGCAGAGCTTCGTCCCAACGATTGGAAACACTCAGATTGACGGCTTTAAAAAGACCACCATCACAGGCGACACATCAAGCTTTACGGGCACTTGGGAACTGCAGACTCAGGCATCTACAAACAATAGCGTTGACGGCAACAGGCGTGTGATGGGCATCCTGAACGACACCACCGGGACATTCGGGGGCGTTGTCTCTTTCATCGGGAGCGGCAACGCTTACAATAGTACCATTGATGCTCGCAACAAGACTCAGCAATCGATGCTCGTTCTTGCCCGGGATTATTCTCTGGGCGGCCTGAAGAGCGATTCGTCGCTTGGCGATGTGATCGTAATGGGCGGCACTGCTGATTTGGATGCCAGCGACAACGCCAACTATCACACCGCCGTGGGTACAGCCCGCACCCTGACCATCACCGGCAACAATGCGGACACGGCGACCTTCGGCGGCATCATCCACAAGTCTCTCACGCTGAAGATTGCGGCAAACGCTTCGCAGGCTTTCCGGAACGCCACGCTGAACGGTGCCATCACGGTACAAAACGGTGGTCAGTTGGTGTCGAGCGGCTCTACACTCGGTACAGGCGCCACCCTGACCGTGGAAAACGGCGCGAAGGTCAAGGAGCAGATCTCCGGCATCACCCTGGGGAACAACACCACCCAAGTGACATGGAATGCGGGTTCCGTCTACACCCTCACGGGTGACGGCAGCGGCAAAGAAATTAACCTGACGAATACGGCTTCCGACACGGAGGGCGTGGTCAATCTGGCATCCGGCATCAGCAAGGTGGAGCTGAATGGCGTCAGCAATGTCGCGCTGACGGCAGGAACCATTAATCGCGACTTGATCATTAATAACAATGGTGATGCTGCCGCAGGAATCATCACCGCTTCGGGTGCATATATGGTGAACGGCTCCGTCTCCGGAAGCGGTAACCTGCAGTGGAATGTGGCGAAGGATAACACCAGCACGCTCACGTTCACCGGCTCCCTGAAGGACTGGAATACCTCAGAAAATGGTTATCAGAATTGGTGCGGCCTTGTTGCGAACGGGGCGGGCGAGGTGACGGCCGTCATTGCCGGAACCTTAGCGGAGGACGCTGACCGGACGGTCAACATGGCCTTCAACGTCAGGCAGGGCACGCTCAAGCTCACCGTGCAACGCGATGCCGAGTTCACCCAGCGCGTGGAGGTCAGCTCGCTGGCGGTGGATTCCGGCACGAGCAAGCTCAGCGGATCGGCCGACCTGTCGGTCGGCACCACGACCGTCGGGAAAGACGCTACGCTGGAGCTTGCCCGCAACAGCGGCAAGATCGGCACCCTCAGCGGGGCGGGCACCGTGAAGAGCACCGCCGGCACCGCCACGATGACGGTGGGCGCCGATTTCACCGGGGCGCTGGAGGCCGTGGGCGGCAATCTGACGCTGTCGGCAGCCGAGACGGCGATTTACCTGCAGAGCCTGACGATTCAGGGCGGCAGCAAGGTGACGGCTCCGTCCGTGAGCATGGGGAG
>JBJEVL010000279.1:0-6312 GCA_051884335.1 Akkermansia sp.
ACCATGTGAAGCGCTTCCACGACTACGCGGCGTTGCAGGAGGAGATGGGGCACCGGTCGGCTGCGCAGCTGCGCACGCGCTACCTGAGCATGAGGGGTATCACGGCCGCGAGCGCCGCCGCTTTTTGGAACAGCCCGGCGCTGCGCCCCAGGGGCTAGGCGAGCTGCTGAGCATTCCGAAATGCCCGCCGCGCCGCTGAGTGCCCCAGGAACCCGCTGCGCTGCGGAGCGTCCCCAACCCCCGCCGCGTCGTTGTATGCTCCGCAACCCATCGTGCCGCCGCGCGGACACGGGTTGCCGCTGCGCCGAGCCCTTGCCGGGACGCGCCGGGTGTTGCCCTTCGTCGAAGCCGCCGGGCGCCCTGCTTACCTGTCCGCTGCGGTCGGCAGAGCCGTGCTTGCGGGGGTGCGGTCGGCGGAGCCGTGCCCGCCGGTGTCGGTGTTCAGAGCTCGCCGCGCTGTTCGGCTTCGCGCAGATCCTGCGTGAGCTTCATGGCGCAGAAGTTCGGCCCGCACATGGAGCAGAAATGCGCTTTCTTGGCGCTGCTGTGGGGCAGGGTCAGGTCGTGGTAGGCGCGGGCACGGTGCGGATCCAACGAGAGGTTGAACTGATCCTCCCAGCGGAACTCGAAACGCGCCTTGGCCAGCGCGTTGTCGCGCAGCTGGGCGGCGGGGTGTCCCTTGGACAGGTCGGCGGCATGGGCAGCGAGCTTGTAGGTCACGACCCCCTCGCGCACGTCCTCGCGGTCGGGGAGCCCGAGGTGCTCCTTGCGGGTCACATAGCAGAGCATGGCGCAGCCGCGCTGGGCGATCGCCGCCCCGCCGATGGCACCGGTGATGTGGTCGTAGCCGGGTGCGATGTCGCTGGCCAGCGGCCCCAGCGTGTAGAACGGCGCCTCCGCGCACCATTCGAGCTGCTTGCGCATGTTCTCGGGCACCAGTTGCAGGGGCACATGCCCCGGCCCCTCGTTCATGACTTGCACCCCTTTGTCCCAGGCGCGGCGGGTGAGCTCGCCCTGCACCTCCAGCTCGGCCAGCTGGGCGTAGTCGTTCGCATCGGCAATGGAGCCGGGGCGCAGACCGTCGCCGATGGAGATGCCGACATCGTAGGTCGACAGGATATCGCAGATTTCGTCCCAGTGCTCGTAGAGGAAGTTCTCGCGGCTGTTGAGCATCATCCACTTGGCGATGATGGAGCCGCCGCGCGAGACAATGCCCGTGGCGCGCCGCGCGGTGTGGGGCACAAAGCTGCGGAGCAGGGCGGCGTGGATGGTCACATAGTCCACGCCCTGCCGCGCCTGTTCGATGAGGGTGCCGCGGAAAACGGGCCAGCTGAGGTGCTCGACCATGCCGCTGCATTTCTCGAGGCTTTGGTAGAGGGGCACGGTGCCGATGGGCACGGGGCTGTTGCGCAGAATCCACTCGCGGGTGCGGTGGATGTCCTTGCCCGTGGAGAGGTCCATGACGGTGTCCGCCCCCCAGTGAATCGCCCAGCGCAGTTTTTCGACCTCCTCGGCGATGCCGCTGGAGATGGCGGAGTTGCCGATGTTGGCGTTGATTTTGCAGAGGAAATTGCGCCCGATGATCATGGGCTCGGCCTCGGGGTGGTTGATGTTGGCGGGGATGAGCGCGCGCCCGGCGGCGATTTCATCGCGCACGAACTCGGGGGTGAAGTAGGCGGGCATGCGGTTGCCGGGGCGGGGCTCGGCGGGGTGTTGGTAGTTGAGCTCGGCGCGGCGCAGCAGGCTGTGGTGCGAGAACCCCTCCTGCGCGGCGAGCTCCGAGGGGCGCGGCATGCCGGTGCCCAGCTCATCGAGCAGCCGCTGGGCGGCCTCGGGGCGGCTCTTGGGGCTGGGGAAGCGGTCGCAGATGCTCTTGAAGGCCGCCTCGCGCCCCAGATTCTCGCGGATGGCCACATACTCCATCTCGGGGGTGATGATGCCGCGCAGGGCGTAGGCGCGCTGGGTGGGCGGCTGCGCGAGGTTGCGCGCGCGCAGAGCCCCCTCCGCATCGGGCTCGGTGTCGCCGCGCGCGGCAATCCACGGCGCGCGCAGGCGGGGCAGACCGTCCTCCTCGCGCCCGCGGAATTCCGGGTCGCCCCAGGGGCCGGAGCAGTCGTAGAGGCGCACGGGCGCGTTGGGCTCGGTGCGCCCATCGGGGAAGAGGGTGTCCTCCTGCACCACCTCGCGCATCGCCACGCGCAGCTCGGGGTAGAGCTTGCCGGGGATGTAGATGCGGTGAGAGCCGGGGTATTGCAGGTCTGCCGTGTTCATGGGCTTGAGTCTACGCTTTTTTCGCCTGCAAGGGAAGCGAAAAAGGCGTTCGCCCGCGCATGCGCGGGCAAACCCGCGCCCCCATCCCCCCCCGGCAAAACAACAGGGGCAACCGCCGACGGCGATTGCCCCTGAGAGCGGAGAGAAAGGGATTCGAACCCTTGGTGACATTCCTGCCACGCTCGATTTCGAGTCGAGTGCCTTAGACCAACTCAGCCATCTCTCCCTGTTGCCGCACCTCGCCCGCCCTGATGGCCGCATACCGAATGCGGAGACCACGGCGGCGCATGCCGCACGCGCAGCATTGTGCCCGCTTCGGCGGCGGCTGTCAAGGATTTTCGCGTCAGAACGCCGCCGATGGCAGAAAAACGGCACCGCGCCTGCTGCGGCGGGCGCGGTGCCGGGGGAAGGGGAGGGGGGCGGTATCAGGCATTGAGCTCGGCGATGGCGGCCTCGAGCCCGGCGGCATCCTCGATCGAGATGACGCGCGCCTCCTTGCAGATGCGCCCCATCATGCCCGCCAGCGTCTTGCCGGGGCCCATCTCGATGAAGAGCCGCTCGCCCTGGTCAATGAGCTTCTGCATGCTGTCTGCCCAGCGGACGGAGCCGCACACCTGCGCACCGAGCATGGCGCGGATGTCCTCCGTGTCGGTCACGGGGCGCGCCTCGTAGTTGCAGTAGACGGGGCAGGAGGGCATGCTCATGGGCGTAGCCGTCAGCTCGGGGAGCAGCTTTTGCTGCGCACTCTTCATGTAGCGGCTGTGGTAGGCACCCGCCACGTTGAGCTTCTTAGCCAGCTTGAACCCGGCGGCGCGCGCCCCCGCAATCGCCTTGTCCACACCCTCGTGCGAGCCGGAAACCACCGTCTGCCCGGGGCAGTTGTAGTTGGCCACATCGATGTCGCACTCCGCGGCCAGCTGCTGCAGCGCCTCGGGACTGCCGCCGATGAAGGCGGCCATGGTGCTGGGAGCGGCCTGGCACGCCTCCTCCATGTAGGCGCCGCGCTTTTGCACCAGCTTGAGCCCGTCCTCCATCGAGAAGGTGCCGGCAGCTGCGTGGGCGGTGAACTCGCCCAGCGAAAGCCCGGCCGCCGCGACGGGGGTGATGTCCGTGCGGGCGGAAAGCACCTTCCACAGGGCGAGCCCGTGCAGGTAGAGCGCGGGCTGGCAGTAGCAGGTGCGCGTCAGCTCCGCGTCCGGCCCTTCGAACATGACCTTCGTCAGCGGGAAGCCCAGCGCAGCATCAGCGGCATCCATGAGGCTCTTCACCTCGGGATAGCTGTTGTAGAGATCTTGACCCATGCCCACTTTCTGGGCACCCTGTCCGGGAAAGAGAATAACGGCTTTCATTGTGTTGACTCCAGCTTAGCGGTTGGGGGCGCAATCGTCAAGCGCAAAGCGGGCTTTTCTTGCCGCGTCGGGCTGCGTCGGGGCTTGACAGTCGCCCGCCGCTGTGCTATGGAGGGCGGCGCTATGAATCAAGATTCGCTTCGGATGTTGAGGGCGGCGGCGGCGCGCGGCGTATCGTCGTCGGCGGGTGCTTCTGCGCCCAAAGCCGCGGCGGGGCTGCTGCTGGCGGCGCTGCTGGCCTCTTGCTCGCTGATGCCGGTGACGACGATTTCCCGCAAGGAGCTGCTGACCCCCACCGTGATGACGGCGGTGGACACGAGCACCTACACGGACATGATGTACTACGGCGCGGACGATGAGTACGACTATTTCACGCGCAACAGCCTGAAATACCGCGTCCTGCGCACGGAGAACGCCGTGCCCGCCTCGGCGCGCTTCAGCTTCGACAACTGGCAGACGGGCAAGCTCTACCGCCAGGTCGCGGCGCAGGGCGCGGTGCAGAAGTTGTCGGACTGGATGGAGCGCCGCCGCCAAGCGCAGTAAGCCCCCCTCCCCCGACGCAGCATCCCCCCAGCCTCGTGCGCGAGGCAGGGGGATTTTTTGTGTGTGGGGCCCGCGCGGAGCCGAGCTGCAGCGCCGCGAACGGCGGTCTGCGGCGCCCACGCGGACGGCCCCGAAGTACCGCGAACGCAGGCTGCGGCGCCCTCGCGGTCTGCGCCGAGACCCCGCGGCGCGGGGCTCAGAGGTTGACGGAGTAGAGCGCCTTGTTGTTGTTCGCCGGGTCGAGGATGGCGAACGCCTCGCGGTGGATGCCGGGATCGCTGCGGAAGATGAGGCGCCCGGAGCACTGGCGCTCCAGCTCCATCAGCAGCTTGGAATCCTCGTTCTTGAAGCGCGAGAGCACATCGCTGTTGACCACCACAATCATATCGCCCACGCTGTCGCGGTAGCGCATAATCGTCGCCTTGAGCTGGCGCTGAATCTCCACACTCATGGTCATGACGCTCTTGATGCGCCCGCGCCCGTGGCAGTAGGGGCAGTGGTCGTTCACAAAGTCCAGCAGCGACTCATTGATGCGCTGGCGCGTCATCTCCATGAGCCCGATGGGGGTAATCTGCATGACCTGCGTCTTGGCCTTGTCGCGCTTCAGGGCGTCCTTCATCGCCTTGTAGACGGCGAGCTGATCCTTGCGGTGGCGCATGTCGATGAAGTCCACCACGACAAGCCCGCCGATGTTGCGCAGGCGCAGCTGGCGCGCAATCTCGCGGGCGGACTCCAGATTGGTCTCCAGAATGGTCTTGTCGAGGTCCTTGTTGCCCTTGTTGCGCCCGGTGTTGATGTCGATGGCGATGAGCGCCTCCGTCTCGTCGATGACCAGGTAGCCGCCGCAGGGCAGTTGCACCTGGCGCTGGAACGCCTCGTTGATCTGGCGCTCGATGCCCAGCTCCTCAAAGATGGGCTGGCGGCAGGGCAGGTACTGGATGTGGCGCTTGGAGCGGCGCGAGATGCGCCCGGCAATCTCCTGCATGCGGCGGGTCGTCTCCTGATTGTCGCAGACGATGTTGTCCACGTTGTCGGTGAGGAAATCGCGCGCCGTGCGCTCGATGAGGTCGGGCTCGCGGTAGACGCAGAGCGGGGCGGGGCGCGAGGCGAACTTCTCCTCCACCTCGTGCCACTGCGTCAGCAGCATGGCCAAATCGCGCACAAAATGGCGGAAGCGCTGCCCCTGCGCCACCGTGCGCATGATGATGCCCATGCCCTCGGGCACATTGAGCTTCTGGACGATCTGGCGCAGGCGCTGGCGCTCCTTGGGGTCGTCAATCTTGCGCGAAATGCCGAACTGGTCGGTGAAGGGCATCAGCACGATGTAGCGCCCCGCCAGCGAGATGTTGGTGGTGACGCGCGGCCCCTTGGAGCTGATGGGCCCCTTGGTGACCTGCACCATGATTTCCGAGCCCACGGGGTAAATCTCGGGGATATCCTTGCTGGTGATTTTCTTCTGCTGGCGGCGCGGGCGACCCTCCTTCTGGATTTCCTCCAGCGAGGAGTCGAGCGCCAGCGGCAGGGCATCCCAAAAGTGCAGGAAGGCGTTTTTCTCACCGCCGATGTCCACGAACATGGCCTTGAGCCCGGGCTCGATATTCTTGACGCGGCCCTTGAAGATACCGCCGACGATGTTGTCCTCGCCCTCGCGTTCGATGCTGTATTCCTCCAACACGCCGTCCTCGAGCAGGGCGACGCGGCGTTCCAGTTTTTCGGAGTTGATGACGATGGTGGTTCCCTCCTTCGGGTTGCATTGGCCGAACCCGAAGAGGTGTTTGACAGATTGAATCATTTTAGAAAGTAGCGACAAAGCTGTGGGTTTAGGTTAAAGGGTTTGGCAGAGCCGGGAGCCGCCGGAAACAGCGTGCGCAGGCGCCCCATCGGGAGCCGCGGGGGCGAGCGGCGCGCGGGTCGGAGAGCAGCGGCAGGGGGGTGCGGGGAGCGGCGATGCGTGCGCCGCCCCGTCGGGAAACGGCGCGTCAGTCCTCGTAGAACGCGTCGTCGTTCTCCTGCAGGAACTTGCCCGTGCCCTCAGCCACGGCGCTGAGGGGATCCTCGGAGATGACCACGGGCAGCCCCGTTTGCTCGTGCAGCAGCTCCTTGAGCCCGCGCAGCAGCGCCCCGCCGCCCGCCAGCGTGATGCCGCGGT